>JBCDFA010000287.1:0-10257 GCA_039178835.1 Chloroflexota bacterium | reverse complement strand
GACTTCCGTATGCGGTATGGTGAGTCGATTGCACCTGATGCCCAGATTATTCAGATCGAGTCTGACGGAGCGTTGATCGGCCAGAACCGCGACATCACCCTCGGCCTTGTCGGAAACACACAGCATTTGTTGAACCTGTTGCTTGATGCACTCAAACCGCACACCCCGGATTGGAGTGAATGGTTAGGGCAGCTTCGTAATGCAGAACAGGAAAAAATGGAACAAACGCGTCCTGTTGCTGAAAGTGATGCCACACCCATACACCATTATCGTTTTGCATCTGCCATCGATACACTCCTGATGAATGACCCTTCCACTATTCTGGTTGGTGATGGCGGAGATATTGTGGCGGCGGTTGCACGTGTCGTGCGTCTACGAGAGCCGGGCCAGTGGTTAGATCCAGGACCACTGGGTTGTCTTGGTATCGGCATGCCGTTTGCCATTGCTGCACAGGCGTACTACCCTGAACGCCGCGTTGTGGTGATTAACGGTGATGGATCGTTCGGGCTGAATGGTTTTGAGTTAGACACTGCTGAACGCTTTGGTATGCCCATCGTGGTGGTCATTGGGAATGACAAGGGTTGGGGGCAGATACGCAATCCGCAGTTGGCTATTTATGGACAGGAGCGTGCCGTAGCAACGTCGCTTGGCGACACACGCTATGAGCGGATGGTCGAGATGTTTGGCGGTCACGGTGAGTATGTGGAACAGCCTGGAGAGATCGTGCCAGCCATGCAACGCGCTCTCGAAAGTCGCCGTCCCGCTATCGTCAATGTCATGCTTGACCCGGAGGCGCTACTGATGATGCAAGGTGCTGGCTCATATGTCTTGTAGAATCCCTCAACAGCACAATTGAGACAAACATGCTGGCCCAGATACAGATGTTGTCTGGGCTCATTCGTCCTTTTTTCTTACATACTGTAATCATCGGGCTGGTGAGAAGCAGGATGTGTTCGCTGTACCATTCGGCTGTGCAACCATTGGAATGGTCGTCCATCGATAGCCGCAAGACCGACTCCGATACATCCCATACCAATAAAATGCCAGAACGCCAAACGTTCTCCGAGAAAAAACGTCCCTAGGAGCAGTGCGCTTACAGGTATCAAAAAAGTGACCAGCAGCAAGTTCGTTGCGCCTGCCGAGGCCAACAGGCGAAAGTAAAGTACATACGCGAGGGCCGTGCTCAACAATGCCAGACCAAGTACAGCACCCCAGGTACTAATATGTGGCATTGGGTAGGTCCAGGGCCGATCCACCAGCAATGTAATCGGAATCATCAAGAGGGTGGTACTGGTTACCTGACCCGTTGCGGTGACCAATGGCGGAATACCCACAAAGCGCTTCCCAAAGATACCAGCGCAGGCATACGAGATGGCGGCAACAACAATGGCCAGATGCGCAACAATGCTGACCCCTAAGCCTCGCAGCGCATCTGGCCCAATAATACAGACAACTCCCACAATGCCACAGACAACCCCGATAAAACGTGATACGGTCAGTCGTTCATCAGTAGTAAACCACTGAGCAAGGAGGACTGTCCATAACGGGGTGGTTGCATTTAAGATTGATGCCAGACCGCTTGCGATGTGGGTTTGCCCCCAGAAAATCAGGCTGAATGGAACAAGATTATTGAGCACTCCCATTACCATAAACAATGACCATGTGCGAAGCGAGAAAGGCATCCGCTGACCGGATAGCACCACCACGATATTGAGAACGATGGCGGCAAGTGCTACGCGCCCCAACACCACTGAGAATGGCTGTAGTTCATCAAGAGCAACCTTACTAAAGAAGAACGAACCACCCCAGAGCACTGATAAGGTAATCAGAAAAAACCACTCACGTTTTCCCATCTGTCGGTTTATGGACATATGCTTGTATCCTCCCTGATAATCTGGACGTAGGTTCAAGCGTAGTGGTACAATCGAATCCTGACTATCGGTTTCTTGCGTTGGTAATTTGTATTCTGTTCGAAGAAGGAGAATTTGGTTATGGTCCATCCACAAGCGTTGATTAAAATGTTTGGTTACAATGCAGAATTAATCAACAAACAACTGTCCGATATGACCCACGATGAGAGTTTGCTCCAACTACCATTCGAGGGCAACTGCTTAAACTGGATCTTGGGACACATCATTTCTTCTCGTACGATGGCATTGCAGTTTGTTGGTGTTCAACCACTCTGGACAGATGCTCAACGTGCGCGATATCGCCACGGCTCACCTAATATTATCGAGGATGGTGTTGAAGTGATGAGATTAGAAACGTTGCTTACAACATTTAACGAATCACAGGAACGTCTTGTCGCTGGATTGCATCAGATGACGTATCAAGATATGTGTCAGCCATCCGGGTATCGTGATAACTCAGTTGGTGATAGTCTCGGGTATTTTCACTTTCACGAAGCACAGCATGTTGGCCAGATCCTCTATCTGGCTCAATTTGCCGGAAAGGCGGGGGTGTGGTTTGCTTGAGAGTCTGTACGACACAGGCCTGCACGCTTATGGTACAATAGCCCGCGCAAGCAATGTCAACGCAGAATCGCGTCGGCATCCGTAGCAGAGGTATCGTTATTAAGAAGTGTACGTAGGAAGCCGAGATGCTAACATTTGCACGGTTCGGCTTGTTTATGGTGCTACCAATTCTGTTGATGGTAGCGTGTAACCAGCAAGCCGAAGTATCCCCAACAGCAGTACCATCAAGTCCAGTCGCAGCAAACCCGACCAGTGAGCCAACCGAAACATCTGAACCGACCGAAACGCCAGAGCCAACGACACCAACACCGGTGCCGAATCCTACCGCTGATCCAATCACTGGAGCACCAGCGCTTGCACGGGGTGAGATTACGCAACGGCCATATGTCGTCATGCTCGACAACCACCCTGATGCCTATCCACAGAGCGGGATGAACGAGGCCGCTATGGTGTTTGAGGCACTTGCAGAATTTGGAATCACCCGCTATATCGCCATCTATGCTCCAGGCATTACGTCAGATGTCGACCAGATCGGGCCGGTTCGCAGCACCCGCTTGTACTTCGCGCAATGGGCCATGGGCTTTCACGGCATCTATGCCCACGCAGGTGGCTCACCTGGCGGCCTTGAGGTGGTAGAAACAACCGATCAACTCATCAATCTGGATGGGCTGCTCGATAGTGGCATCGACTATTTTGTACGAAGCAATACGCGCTTTGCACCACACAACCTGTTTACTAGTACCGATGAATTGGCACGTGCTGCCGAAGATTTTGGCGTTACCGATTTCGATGATCCAGAAGTCGGGTATCTCTTCAAAGAGGATATTCCCGAGGATGAACGGCCAGAGGATGGGGCGTTCTCGTACTACTTTATCTATGCAGAAGATCCAGCAGGATGGACATATGATCCCGAGACCAACGGATATTTGCGGTTGCGACGAGGTGTACCAGCCGTTGATGCCGTTACCGGAGAGCAACTCTGGACTAAAAACGTGGTGGTGATGGAAGTGATAGAAGCACCCATCCCCGGTGATACACAAAGCAGAATCAGTCAGCAGGTCATCGGAGAGGGACCCGCACGCCTCTTTATGGATGGCGACGAACAGGAAGTTGTCTGGCGCATGGAAGAGGCCGGTCAGCCCCTGCGTTTCTACACGACTGATGATGAAGAAGTGCGTTTTAACGCAGGACCTATCTGGGTTGTAGCGCTTCCGTCAATGGACAACTTGACGGTAGAGTGATATGCTGTCTGCTACTGCCAGACAGGTCCTGCTGTTGTGATACAAGTCAAAGGAGATATGCCTGTGAGTCGACGTAATCCCATTGTGTTGTTGTTCTGGACCATCATACTCTTTACCATCGTTACCCCGGCGTTTGCTCAGGGAAATATTATTTTCCGCGATGAGGTGGGTGACTTAGATCAGGAGCGGATCGAGCGTGCCGCACAACCGTTGGTAGACCGTGGCGCACAGGTCGGCATCTATCTCTTGAACAGCGGCACAGAAAGCGATGTTATCCCCATACTAGAACAGGATGGTCTTGCTGACGGTCAGGACATCGGTTTTGATACCATTGCCATTGTTGTCTCACTTGATGACCGCTATAGTGAGATTGCTTATGGAGGGAGATGGGTCGATGAACTAGAGGCAGGCAGACGTGTAGACGCCATCCGTGAAGATCAACTCAATGCTGGGTTACAAGCAGGCGATTTTACGGCAGGTTTTGTTGATGCATTAGAAGCAGTTGACCAGACAATTGCCAGCCCACCCCCTGCGAGTGGTGTAGGTACTGGAGGTGCCACCGCAGCACCAATCGGAGCTGGTACTGTCGCGTGGTGTGCTGGTATTCTCGCGTTTTTGGTTGGTGGTCCTGCGGTATGGTTCGGCTTAAGTAAACGACGCAAAGCCAGTCAGGCGCTCGCAACCGCCCAGCAACGGTATGAAAATGCACGACGTGAAGCAGGTAATGCCATTGCAGACCTTGCAAAAGTGGTCAGCGATGCGCGAGATAAAGCAGCCTACGATACGTTTTCTTACCCTGAGACTGAGGTAGCCCAACTGGCAGCACTACAACAGGAAGCCGATGCGCAATTCGTCAAGGCTCAGAAACTCTTCGATCAAGTGGGTGAAACACTCGCCGCCCAGAGCAAACCAACCGAAGCTGATTATCAAAAAGGTGTTGATAGCTATGCTCAGGTGATACAACTTGCCAATGAGGTGGAGGCCCCTCTTGATAAGGCACAGGAGCGACGTGCAGAGTTAGACAAACTCAATGCTGCTGCACCGGGTGAGGTTAATCGCGCAAAAAAAGCTCTGGCTGATGTCGTCGAACAGATAGATGCGTTGCAAAGCGACTTCAATGCCGAGGCGGTAACACGGCACGTCGCGGAGCAGACCACTCGTGCTGAAACACTGCTAAACGAACATCGCAGTGGTGACGCTATCGAGGCAGCACAGACGGCATCAGCCAACATCAGTAATCTTATGCAAATCCTTTCCCGCTATGCTGATATACGAGAAGGTATCTCGGTTGGTCGCGCTGGTGCGGAGAACGTTACTGCGGAAGGGTATCGTATCGAAAACGGTTTGCAGGCGTTTAATACCGCTGAGGCCCTTCTCAAAGAGACAACAACCGCGCTGGAACAACAGCGACTCGAGGCAGCACAAGAACTGCTGGATCGTGCCGAAGCAGCCCGCGCTGAAGGTGTGCAGCTTGGTGGCGGATTGCCTGCGCTACGACGGCGGAATGAAGAACGACTCGCGCAGCTTCAACAGGTCGGAGAAGAACTTGATGCGTATATTGATGAAGGTGAGCGTATTTTTGATATCGTCGATGAGTTTGCTGAGAGTACCTGGAGCGACATTCGTGGCAATGGGAGTGAAGCCGAGGCAGCGCTAGCTGATAGCTATGAATTGTGGGAAGAGGCTACGGCTGCTAATGACATGGAAACCCAGGCCTTCTCCGAGGCAGCAGACATTATTACCGATGCTGAAGAGCAGCAGGCCTTTGTGCGTACATTGATTGATACGATTATCCAGCGCTTGCGTGATTTAGAGCTTGCACGAGATACCGCACGTATAGAGATTGCGGAGGCACAGGCCGATATCAACAAAGGATGGGAGTTTATCCGTTCCAAGGATAGTGATATTGGCCAGGATCCTGAAAAACAACTTGCCGAGGCAGCCCAACTGATTGAGCAGGCTGAGGCAGAGATACGACAGGAACAGCCAGACTGGCTACAGGTTGTCAAGCGTGCACAACAAGCCAATCGTTTTGCCGATGCTGCTCTTGCAGCCGCCCAAGGTGAAGTTGAGCGTATGGATAAACTGCGTGCACAGGTTGATCGTGCAAAGCAAGTTGCCACCGCCGAGGTGCAGAAAATTATTCAGTTTGTAAGTGTGCATAAAGATGATATCAACTCTGCTCATCGCCAGCAGCTCGACAGTATCCAATCTCATGTGCAGGAAGCCTATGCTGCTGTACAGACAAGTGAGCAGGCTGAGGAAGAGGCACGTGTAGAAGCGTTGCGTAGTGCTTTAGCTCACTATACCCAACTCGGTGAAGAAGCAGAGCGGCTTTACAACGACATGTATGCAGCCTTCCAACGCATTAATGACATGCGTACCAAGGTTGAGGCTGAAGCGCAAGAAGCGCAGCAGGCCATAAAAGACGCCAAACGCAACCTAGCCTTTTACGGTAATGCCATTCGTCATTCCTCAGAGGGTCGACGTATGTTGAATGAGGCACACAACTTGCTACAAGCAGTTGGGACGGTACACTCAGAAGAGTCTATGCAGCAGGCAATCACACAGATAAAGCGTGCATATTCACTAGCAAATGATGCCCGTCGTGTCTTTGATCGAGAGGGGCGTGAGTATGCTGAGAGACCACAGCGGGATGACAGCTTTGGCGACTTTATGACTGGAGTATTGGTCGGCTCCTCACTCGATAATGATCGACACCGACGTCGTTCACGCAGTCGCAGCAGTTGGGGTGGTGGCAGTTCGAGTTGGGGCGGCAGTAGCAGTCGACGGAGTAGTGGCCGCAGTGGCGGAAGCTGGAGCAGCAGCCGACGTAGTAGCAGCCGACGCAGCGGTGGCCGTAGTGGTGGAAGTCGGAGCAGCAGCCGACGCAGCGGTGGCCGTAGTGGCGGTGGATGGTAATGATATGGATTGGCTCACATGGTATGTTGTCTATTTATACCATTGCGAATCTGACAAATTTGTGAAAAATATCTGAAAAACTTTCTCTGGCAATCTGATCAGGGATGATGTATAATACGTTGGTCGGATTAGAGCACAGTTTAGCACTTACAAACTATGAAAGTTTTTAAGTCAAGACACAGTCGCTCTGGTAGCCTGACCGGCTCCTCCCCAGCAAGCAGGTGCCTCCATCAAACCAGGGCATTCTACGTATTGGCCACCTGTACGAAATGGTCAAAGGAGACCTACCGAAGTTTGATATGTCAATGACGACTCAGAAAGGAGTTTGGTCGATGTTTGACCCAAAAGTAGAGCATTTACTCAAAGAGATTATTGATACTCCTACCAAACTACAACTCTTGCTCTTGTTCTGCGAGAATCCGAACATCGAAGGCACAGCACGACAGCTGGCAGAACGGACCTTTCGCGACATTTGGAGTACCAATGAAGCCTTACGTGAGTTAACCGAAGATGGTATTGTGAGCGCATGTGATGGCTTTGGGCAGCTACGCTACTATTATCAACCAATACCAGAACTCATCCATCCTATACAACAACTTTGCCAATACTACAATGAACCAATTGAACGTGACTATGTGCAGCAGTTGGTTCGTGAAGCCGCGAGCTATGCCCCCTATCGCCGTGCATCTCACGGAAATCTGATGTTCGAACGCCTCTAGTTCGAATTTCTGTGGTACTGCGGACAATCTAGAAACAGAGATTGTGTTTCTAGATTGTCCGCTTTGTTGTATAATCTTCACATCTATCGAGATAACACAACTATAGTGTGAATTCTATCATAGATGAATCTCCCGTTAACATGGTAAGGAGTTGTTCATCATGTTTCATGTTTTACGAGAAAAGCTTGACAATGAGAAGACGAACGATGAACTAACCGAAGATATGCAGCATCGCCTTCCTCCAGGACAGTATGTGACTGACAAGTTTCCTGTGCTTCATTATGGGGATGTCCCCACATATGAGGATATCGACAACACATGGGATTTGCGTATTTGGGGCGAGATCGAGCAACCTACTCAGTTTTCGTTAGCTGAGTTTCGCACTCTCCCAACCATTGAAGTTATTACTGACATACACTGTGTCACACGGTGGTCGAAATTGAATACCCGTTGGGAAGGCGTACAGTTCAAAGAGTTGTTGCGTCATATTCCTCAATTAAAGCCAGATGCACACTTTGTTTTATTCCATTGTGAGCAAGGTTTTACCTCGAACTTGCCACTTAGTCTTTTGCTCAAACAAGATATTTTGCTTGCCCGTAAATATAATGGTATCGATTTAACGCCTGATCATGGCTACCCACTTCGGCTCCTGGTTCCTGGAAAATACTTTTGGAAGAGTGCTAAATGGCTGCGTGGTATTGAGTTTCTTTCACAAGACACATTGGGCTTCTGGGAGCGTTACGGCTATCACAACCATGCTGATCCATGGAGTGAGGAACGCTATGCTGAGTAGGATGTTCTATCAATGAACATCCCGTCATTTTTAGCTTTTCTACTTGACAGATATATATGTTTGTCATAGTATTCTTTTGCCGATCTACTTTCATCATTTCAACTATCACACTTACTTTTTGCTTTCAATAATCATAATCATCGATCGTCTTCGCTTGGTAGCGAAGGCAATCTGTAGGCAACTATAGGATGTGTGTCTCAGGCGGATGACATCACTACCTGTGAATAGTGTAGTGACGTACAGCAAAGGAGGGGTTGATGTCCATTCTTATTGCCGATGCCGATAGGTTCCATGCCAAACTGACGACGTTTATGATGCAAGAGGCTGGGTATGAAGTTGTACAGGCTGCCGATATTGCTACGGCTCTTACCACACTCCACTACCATGAGATTCAGCTCGTCCTCATGGAAGTACGCTTTCCCGATGCAGATGAATTTGAGTTGTGCCGTCGTATTCGTCGGCAATCTGATGTGCCCATCGTCTTTCTTTCACAACAAACAACCGTTCAAGATTGTGTGCGAGGGTTGCAATTAGGAGGGGATGACTATCTACAAAAACCATATGACCCACAAGAATTGCTGGCACGGATCGAAGCGGTCCTGCGTCGTAGTGCTCCTATGAAACAGCAACAAGCCACACGACTCGTGCAGGGATCAGTGTTGCTCGATTTTGTAGAACAGCAAGTTTGGCTTACAGATGACCACGTTGTAGTGCTAACACCAACCGAATTTCGTCTCCTCGCATATCTGATGACGAATGCAGGACGGGTAGTAACAGCAGAGCAAATTTTAAGCCATGTGTGGGAAAATTACACGACTGAAAATCCCAATCTTGTTGCTACATATGTCCGTCGTTTACGCGGAAAGATAGAACTGGACCCAGGGCATCCAGAGATTATCCGTACTGTTTCACACCTTGGGTATACCTTTGTGTCACCAACAACGACATTGGCGGTCTAGAAAAAATTTATACAAGTGGCTCAAATATGTAGTCTCTATCCAAGCAATGATGCGGGATTATCTTACTCTGTATATTACCGATGATAAGATCGTGTAAGAACGCTGTCATAGAGCACGCAAACTGCTCAAAAATGCTGGAACGAACTTCATTGATAACTACACTCCATTCATTTGGTGATCCAGTCGTAAGCCAAAAGAGTTGATCACCGTTGTCGGTCGCGCCCCATGGCAGGACGCCATCAGGTTCAGGGTACAGTGGATAGGGAAAGACCTCGGTACCGAACTGCTGCTTGTGTCGTGAAATGGCAATGGCCTGCCCCATCCAGTTACGACATGTGTAGCTTGCTCTCAATAGAGTGCGTTTGCAAAAAGGATTGTAAGGAGTGATGACACCTCCAACAACTCCGGTCCCAAAGATGCCCAGGTATTCTTTGTAGTCACTGGGCAGACTCATTCCAGTACTGAGTTCAAAGGTCTCCCACTGATCAGGAGTAATTGTTTCTATGGGAGATGTTGGTGCAGGAAGCACGTTCAACAACTTGTTCAGAGACATCGTTCTCTCCTTAAGTATTGCTTTTAGTATACGAACGCTATGAAATCAACAATCAAATAATCGTAGTATGATCCCCAAGGATAGTAATGTCACCATTTGTGGTAAGCCTGAAACCTGTACGTATGCCTACAAATGAACAAAAACCGTATAGGTTATGGTCATAAGGTGAGATAATACGATGAATTTCGCCAAATTGACATAACCACACAAGGATGTGTTCACGTGATCGTCCTTGCAGGTGGTGTTTAACTGCGGCGTGTTGTGTAGCCAGATCGATAAGTATAAAGTTTGACATAGAAGGGGCTGTTGTTTAGTGATCAGTGTGAAATCTGTAGCACCAGCGAGATAGTTTAGTTATCACCAAATCTTGCAAATAGTTGCTCAATCATATCTTCGTTTTCAATAGTTCCTGTACTGACAAAACGCTCAACCTCAACCAGTCCGTTCTCAAAAAACTCGACTTCCCATCGTTCACCAGGTACGGTTACGGTAACCATGATAGCATCTCGTACACGGTCTAACTTGTACAACAATTTGGCATTATCAAGCCTTTGCAAAAAGGAAAGTAACTTCTCGAAGGGGCTATCTACTGGTGT
>JBCDFA010000286.1:0-10275 GCA_039178835.1 Chloroflexota bacterium | reverse complement strand
TCTCATCAAGATAACGAGCAACTCTACCCACATTTTTTTGCAGAAGCCACCCGTGTGGCCGTCCCCCATGCACGTATGACTGTCATTACTCACGAGGTACGCCTCCTTGAACAGATTGCCGCCAGATACCAAGATTTCTGGCAACTTGAACAGGTGCTAAAGATACGTGTAAGTGGCATGACTCCACGCTGCTATTTTTTTCGGCGTGAAGAAGGTGACATATGATAAAATAACAATCGTCTACGAATTTGAGATTATCAATGAGTATTCAAGATTTTGTTTTAAGGACTAAGCTATGACAACAGTTGAACAACTTCAAATAGAAATTGAGGCGCTCCCAGAACAGGACTTCTTGCGTTTGCGACATTGGTTTGCAGAAAAAGACTGGGAACGGTGGGATGAACAACTCGAGAACGATGTGGTAGCAGGTAAACTTGATTTCCTGATGGATGAAGCGACCACAGCAAAAGCACAAAATGCATTACGAGACTTATAAATGCATCGTACAACTCCACGATTTTGGGAGTGTTTTGAAAAACTTCCTGATCCTATTCAAAATTTGGCACGCAAGAATTTCGAATTGCTCAAGCAGAATATTCAGCATCCATCATTGCATTTCAAAAAGACAGGACCATTTTGGTCAGCACGAGTTGGATTAAATTATCGTGCTTTAGCTGTGGAAGATGGAGCAGATTTTATATGGGTATGGATTGGAGATCACAATGAATATGATCGACTCATCCAACAATAAACAATTATGGTGACCTAAATTCAGGTTGTCTATGGAAACTAGAGTTGTATTACAACTCTATACACTTGTAGTATTGATTACTTACGAAGTATACCTACTAAAACAGAGCCCTACAACATATCAGGATTTCTGCCATTGCAAGAAGGTATCATGAATGCGTGCAGACTATCAATTACTGCTTAAAGATCACATTAAGAAACAAACAATGATGACAGTTGGTCTCAAAAGAAGTGCCACTTAACATTAATAAACTTGATTATTTTATGTGGTAACTGACTTAATTTATTAAGAGTAATATATGGAGAAACTCTCACCCCAATTACCTACCGAAACATTAGAAGAGAAACGACAATATGCTCTCACCCAATGTAATTACCTTATTAAAGATTTTGCAAAGCGTGCTGGTCGACACAAAATACGTTACAGACGCCTTCAAGTCATCAGTATTGTGTTAGCAATCTGTACCACAATTCTTTCAGCTTTATCTGCAAGCAATCTCACAGTTCAAATAGATTGGATAGTTCCCGCCGTTAGTGGTTTGGCAACCCTGTCAACAACACTTCTAAGTCAAACAAATGCCCAAAGGATGTGGATACAATCTCGCAATATTCCTCAGAAATTTCAGATGGAACATTTCCTTTATCTGCAGTCTAGTGGTAATTATGCAGACGTAGTAGATGACCCAAAACGACTTAACCTCTTCTCAAAACGCTTAATGGAAATATGGTCACAAGCCCAAGAAACTTGGTCACAAAATGCAACTTCAGGAAAATGAAAATATTGAATACTGTGATCTTGCATCTCGTTTTAACATTATCTTAAAATCGACATTTCGATGCCACAATCATCCAAATAGTAGTTTAAGCTTTGTGTAACGTAGTACTACTATTGACCAAACAACTCTACAAAACACTTTACAAGACTTGTAAAGCCTCACTCCACCACAAATTGTAGCAATGATAATGGCCAGGTGGTGACAAAACCTGGCCATCTCTATACATCAAACCTATTGTTCTATCAACGGTTAATCGAACCGCAACGACGTTTGCCCCACTTGCATCACATCGCCACGGCGTACTGAAACAGGCGCTGTGACACGCTGCCCATTGAGATACGTCCCGTGCGTGCTCATTGCATCCTCGAGCGTCACTGCTTGCCCATTGTTACGTATGACGGCATGTCGTCGTGACATCGTAGCATCATTCTGCAATACAATTGTGCTTTCCGGTGAACGGCCAATCACAACTTCACTTCCGATTAATGGGAAGCTTTGTGATGGAGTTGGACCACTTATGACAACGAGTGTCCCCCATGGCGTAGGTTGTGCGGTACCACCTGCTGCGGGTACTGTTTGGGAAGGTGGTGTAACGGGTGGCTGTGCGACAGGAGGTGGTGTATAAGGCACCCCTGAAACAGCGGCTGGCTGTGGCTTACGTGTTACCCGTCGGAAGACCAAAACAAGTATACCTAAAACAACAACAAACAGGCAGATGAGGAGCAATGAGAGTGTACCGATCACGAGCGCAGGTGTGCTGGAGCCACCAGATGAACGCGATGGAGCACCAGGCGGTAACTCATCTGGTTCTGCAACCTCACCACCCAATGATGCACAAGCATCAATGCGCCCGTCACCAAGCTGTTGCTGCTCAGGTCGTGGACTCAGGTTGGAAATATCTATTGCATTCTCTCGGATTGACTGTGCGACCTGTTGTGCATCCCAATCTGGATTCGCTGAGAAGATCAATGCAGCGAGTGCCGAAACGAATGGAGTGGCCTGAGATGTACCGCTCATGAAATCATAGTCTTGCTGGAAGCGCTCATCTGGCGGTAGCGCATCGCTGGTCAAATACACCTCATAGGTAGGCATTGTTGACAAAATAAAGATACCCGGTGCCGCAATATTGACCTGCTCGCCAAAATTCGAGAAAGGCGCCTTCAGATCACGCTCATCAGTAGCTGCAACTACCAACACATCAGGATTATCGCCAACAATCGCGTTGGGAAGGTCAATAAAGTCATTACCTGCCGCCACCACAACTAATGCGCCCTGGCCCTGGGCATACCGAATAGCTTCACTCACAATCAATGACTCTTCCTCAACCCCAATAGAAAGCGTCGCACCAAGGCTTAAATTAATCACCTGTGCGCCTCGATCTGCAGCATAACGGATACCGTCTGCAATGGCCTGATCGGGACCAAAACCTCGGGCATCCATCACACGGATTGGCAGAATAGCGATACCTGGGGCAAGTCCTGCAATACCTTCGGCATTATTGATAGTCGCAGCAACCACACCAGCTACGTTCGTACCATGTCCATGCTGGTCACTCGGGTCGTTATCGTTATCAATAAAATCAGCCCCATCAGAACGCAGCCGATCTACCAAGTCAGGATGTCCTAGATCTACACCACTATCGATCACGGCCACCGTCACCTCCGAACTGCCCAGCGTATAGCCCCAAGCACAGGTTGCGCGCAACGTTTGTAAGGCCCACTGATCAGAGTACAGCGGATCATTTGGCTCCGGTTGTGCAGACACTGTTGCAGATACCAGGAAAAGTGGAAGGAGGAGGATCACGAAGATGCGCTGTATCATAACAATATCTTTACCCATTTTTGTATACCAACCTCACTGATTATGTCTGTGGCAATGTCACACTACGGATGTACCAGGAACCTTCAATGTTCACCAGTTCAAAGGTCTGATCGAGATCATTCGACCCACTCCCACGATCACGTAACTGGTACTCAAGGGTTCCTGTCAAACGCACGACGGCACGCTCACCGTCATTTTCCAATATCTCATAGTTGGTATCAGTAAAGCTTATCTGCTCGATATACTCGACATACGAGCGCAACTCAGGGCCGATCTGACGGCGCAGCACGGTGGGTTCTATATAGGAAAGCATCTCAGTGACATCTTTAGCTTCAATGGCGGTCGCAAAACCCTGGACAACATCAATAGGCCGTTGATCATTGGCTGGATTGTTAAACACATTCAGCACAAGAACAATCCCAATCACCAGCACAATGCCCAGCAATCCCAGGCCAATAATTGGTCGCCATGAGCCCGATTCGGCAGTTGCCGTTGGAGCGTTATCAATCTGATCTGGTGGTACAGGTGGCGTTCCCAGAGGTCCAGTATCGTGCATTTGTTCCGAGGTTTGTGTGTCCTGACTCATGAGTAATGTTTCCTATCCTCATATGTCTGTTTTGATAATCCGCTCTTCAGGTGGAACTATGTATGGGTCTACCACACGACGTGGAAAGATATGCTCAGATACGGGCGTAAAACGCTGGGCCTCTTCGAGATATATCCGTTGCTCAATCCGAATACTTCTGTCATCTATCTCGATAAGATTATATGAATTTTTCCCCTGTTCACGGCCCTTTCCGCGACGTGATGTGGTTGTTCCACTCTGACAGATAATCGTCCCCCGTTGCATATCTGATCGTACATCAAGCGTCGTACCAATGTATGAGACATGGATATGACCACATAGTAATAATTCTACGTTGCAGCGATCAAAAAGTTTCACTACTTCATCAGCATTCCGTATTTTGTTGCGACCTTCGCAACCAGGGGGATTAAGAACGTGGTGATGCAGGACAGCAATCTTACAGACATTATCAGTATACCGGGTAAAGATTTGTTCAAGCGTGGCACATTGTCGGGGGGTAACATAACCGCCATCGGACGTCCAGCCATAGGCCGTATTGCCGCCAACCACCACCAGCCCTGGTTGCTCAAACACCGGATTGATGTCAGGCGATATATGGCGCTTATAGCGACTCAGTGGGCGAAAGAGACGATCAAACAAATGAAATAATGGCACATCGTGATTGCCGGGAATCATCAAACGTGGTTCGGGGAGTTTTTTGAGAAATGTGGTAATGACTTGCCACTGATGGACAAAATCAGCACGCTGGACAAAATCACCAGAGATAACCAGAAGATCAGGTTGAATGTCATGGGCTTCACGAGCGACCTGTACAGCTATATCGGGGTTGAAAGGACGCCCAGCGTGCAGATCGGAGATGTGCATCAACGTGTAACGCACGCATTACTCCTCTGCTGGAGCAGTCGTAGCGGGTTCGGTCTGTGCTTTGTCAAGGGCTAGTTTGACAATCGACCACAGAATGTAAAGCAGTTCTGCGCCAATGGCAACAACAAACGTGTACTTGATAATATAGAGTATAACGTCCATCCTTACCCTCCTGATTATAGTATGATGGTTCGTCTGAACAGGAATAAAGCACTTTTATTCCTAATATGGAATTGTAGCATAAAACCAGAGTTGTGCTGCGGCGTGCATCGTGTATAATAGCCCACTGGAAGCCAACCTGTTTTGGAGATTGCCTCATGACAGTGAATTATGTACGATGGTTACGAAGCTATGTCGGACACCAGCGCATCCTACAGTTTTCCGCCAGTGCATTTATTCGTGACGATCAGGGGAGAGTACTGTTGGGGCGTCGCACGGACGTTATGCTGTGGGCACCACCCTCGGGAGTCGTTCAACTTGGAGAAACACCAAAACAAACACTTATTCGCGAAGTCCTAGAAGAAACTGGTCTCCATGTTGAAATCGAGCGCTTGATCGGGCTGTACAGTGGCTCTGATTTTGAGTGGACCTATCCAAACGGTGATCAGGCCCAAATCATCAGTGCTTTCTTTGCATGCCGCATCACTGGTGGTCTATTAGTCGCGGATCGTCAGGAATTTACCGACCTGGGCTATTTTGCCCCCGATGCGTTTCCTCCACTGATGCCACGTTGTGTACGGATGCTCAACGATGCGCTTTCAGGGCGGACTGAAGCCATGTCAGATTAACTAACTTAGACACAACCCATGAAACGTATCGCATATCTCAGCCCTGTGAATCCGGCTCCGTCAGGTATTTCTGATTACAGCGAGGAACTTTTACCCTACCTGGCGCAGTATGCCGACATCACACTCTACGTCGATAACCATGTGCGGCCAACCAACATGCAGGTGCTTAGGCATCTTACCGTGCGCCCAATCAAACGGTTACCACGCGATCATCGTTGCCAGCCATATGATGGCATCCTCTATCACATGGGGAACAATGGCCCGCTGCATTCGGCGATCTGGCAGATGCTCCAGCGGCTACCAGGCATTGTCGTGATGCACGAATTTGTCTTACACCATTTTATGTTAAGCTATGCGGCAACTGTGTTACACGACATTACCCAGTACCAAACAACTGCAACAACACGTTATGGGGAGGAAGGCGCACACATCGCACGTCTGATGCTCCACGGACGTTTTACTGAAGCCGCCTTCGATCTGCCTTTCTGTGAGGATGTTCTTGCAAAAGCCCAGGGAGTAATTGCCCATAGCCAACATGTCATGGAACGAGTGGCAGCGCTCCAGCCACACCTGCCCACTGCCCATGTACCGATGGGCGTACCGCTGCCCACACTGATCGACCCCAATACGGCACGCACACGGCTGGGACTACCATTGGATACACCCATTATTGCCTCTTTTGGCCATATCAATCCATATAAACGCATTGACTCAGCACTACGCGCAATGAAGACGCTACGTGAAACCTATGCCGACATCCGTTACATTCTGGTTGGCAGTATCTCCCCCAATTACGATGTACAGGCAGCTATTGCCCGTACAGGACTTAGTGATGTGGTAACGGTTACTGGATATGTCGACCGACAGGACTTTGAAGATTATGTTGCAGCAGCCGATATTTGTCTGAACCTGCGCCATCCCACGGCAGGCGAAACATCGGCCAGCCTGTTGCGCTTACTCGGTGCCGGTCGACCAACACTGGTCACAGCCAGTGGGTCGTTTGTTGAGCTTCCGGCTGATGTCGCGGCACAGGTTGACCCAGATGTGAGTGAGGGTGATTTGATTATTGCCTACTGCCAACTACTCCTTGATCGTCCCGATATCGCTGCGGCACTGGGCACCAATGCACGCACCTACGTCGCACGTGAGCACACACTCGAAGGCGCGGCCCTCGGGTACATGCGCTTTCTGGCCAACCATTACGGATGGGGTGAGGTAAAAAAACAACGTAAAGCGCCGTTGTGGTCAGTCGCACAATCTATCAAACCCTCCTCCATACAAACGACCCAGACCACCAGCCCAACACCTCTAGCCCAGTCTCACCCACCCCATCCGTTGAGTACTGCAACAGCCCAGGCTCTGGCCGAAATTGGTACAACCGAAGACGACACGGATCTTCTACGTAACACTGCTCAGAGCATCGCTGAACTACTCGACCCAGATCAGCCTGAGCAGAAATCAATGAAATAGTAACACAGAGACGCAGAACAACAGAGCCACGAGTTATAAAAACACAGCAAGAAGACAAACTTGGCAGTCGCTGATCTTAACCCTTAACCCCTTTCCTCATCAGCCTCTAGCCTCAAATCCCTAGCCTCCAGTCTCCAGCCTCAAATCCCTAGCTTCCAGTCTCCAGCCTCTTTCCCTCAAAATCTGACTTGACAAGTGACCAAAAGGTAACATATAATATAAACAGAAATATGTTACCCAAAAGTCACGTAAAATCACTATGGACCAAGACCACATCTTTAAGGCACTCGCCGACCCAAGCCGACGCACCCTCCTCGACCTGCTCTTCCAGGAGGATGGGCGCTCGCTCTCTGATCTTGAAAGCCAGCTTCCGATGACACGGTTTGGCGTCATGAAACATCTGCGAATCCTGGAAGGTGCTGGTCTGGTCACATCAGAAAAGGTAGGACGCGAAAAACACCACTACCTTAATCCAGTACCCATTCAGATCATCTATGATCGCTGGGTTCGTAAGTATGCACAACCACTCACTACCAAAATGACAGACTTGAAGTATCAATTGGAGCAACACATGGATGAAACAATCACACACCGCTATCAAATTTTTATCGAGACAACCCCCGAAAGACTTTGGGACGCGCTGACCAATAGCGAGATTTCTCCCTCCTATTATTTCGGTTATGCCGTCGCTTCTGATTGGAATGTAGGAAGCAATTACGCCTATCTGAGCAACAATGATGCGCGAATTGATGGCAAAATCATTGAAATCGATCCGCCACACAAGTTGGTACAGACATTCAATGGCCATTTTCACCCAGAGGCGGAAGCGTTGGGCCAATCGAAAGTGACCTGGTTGATTGAACCACAAGGTGTGGTTTGCAAACTCACATTGGTCCATGAAGAACTAAAGAATACCCCCTTTGCACAGGAGATCATCGAAGGATGGTCAAGAATTGTATCCAGTCTCAAAACGGTCTTGGAGAGAGCCGAGTCACGACCATTTGAGGCATGAGTCGATATTAAAATTTTTTGTCTTACATGTGACCAAATAGACACATATAAAGGAGCAAAAATCATGACAACCGTTTCAATTATTGTTCACTCAGGTTTTGGACACACCGCTAAAGTTGCGAAGCGAGTCGCTGTTGGTGCAGGTTCAGTTGAGGCGGTAAACGTCCATCTCCTAAGCATTACAGGAGACCAGATTGTCGATGGCCGCTGGCAGGATGATGCAGTCATGGCACAACTCACCGCTTCAGATGCTATCATCTTTGGCTCACCAACCTATATGGGCATGGTCTCTGGTCCATTCAAATGCTTTGCCGATGCTACTGCACCATTCTGGTTTGACCAGTCGTGGAAGGATAAACTTGCGGGCGGCTTTACCTGCTCAGGCAACCCATCTGGCGATAAGCTCAGCACACTACAGTACATGGTGACACTCGCAGGGCAACTGCGGATGCTGTGGATTGGAACCAGCGAGAGCCCATCACAAGTCACCGGCGACTCACGAAATATCGACCAGTGGGGTTTCTATCTGGGGGTGGGGGCTGTGGGGAACATGCAAGATCCTGAAACACCCAACGAGGGAGATTTAGTAACAGCTGAATTGTATGGTCAGCGTATTGCCCATGCAGCTGTGCGCTGGACTCGGAATGGCTAGTGAGAAGTGATTTATAATCTCTGACGTACAAAATGCGGCGATGCTGGTGGCTCAACACACCAAACTGTCTGCCCAGATAATCTCGCATTTCTCTGACATCTGGGCAGGTTTGCTACAAATAGCATACTTTGACCAACTCTTGAGAGACTTCCCAGAGATGGCGTTGATCGTCAGTGTTGTGTGAGGCCGCATTTGACTGCACTTTGATCGGATAGCCATGCATTTCCATCAAACCGCCGGAGCCATAATAATCGCCGCCACGCACGTCGTTAGCAACAGCAGCCCGCAGCGTCGGAAGTGCCCCCATAGCAGCACTCTGTGCCAAGGCACCCATCACAGAGAACAACAACCTCATATGCCAACCATCGTCTGCGAGATGGCCGCCTAGATTTGTGTTCGATGCTCCGGGATGGGCTGCAACTGCAATACAGTTCGCCCCAACTGCTTCCAAACGATGCTGCAGTTCATACGTAAAAAGCAGATTGGCCAGTTTGGAACGGCCATAAGCACCCATCACGGAGTAGCCTTTCCCTTCCTCATACATCAGATTGTCAAAATCCACATTGCCAAAGCGATGGCCACCACTGCTGACGTTGACGACCCGCGCACCGGGCGTTTTGAGGAGTCGGTCAATGAGCAGCCCGGTGAGGGCAAAATGGCCCAGATGATTCACACCAAACTGCATTTCGAAGCCATCTTCTGTGGTGCTGTAGGGAATGCCTCCCAGACCTGCATTATTTACTAACACATCGAGTTGGTTATACTTGGCCTTAAAATCAGCAGCAAATTGATGTACTGAGGCAAGACTGGCTAAATCCAAATGCATGATTTCTGCTGATGCATGCGGAATGTCGGACTGGATTTGCGCTAGGGCCGTATGTGCCTTGTCCATGTTACGACAAGCCAGGATGGTCTGCGCCCCTTTACGCGCAAACTCTTTTGCTGCTTCAAAACCAATACCACTGTTGGCTCCCGTCACAATAATGACCTTACCTGTCAAATTCGGTATGTGTTCAGTCGTCCAATGTCCTCTCATTGTGGCTTCGCCGATCTGGGATTGATAGTTATTGCGCTGTGCACGAACATACCTGTAGATACCCACACCGGCAAGGATCAGAGCCATGCTACTCAGTAGCTTCTTATTCATTCAACATTCCTTTGTTGATGTTATGGCTGTTTGTCTTATATGCTACCCTATGTTTGTGTCAAAGTATCGCAGCCTGTCTCCATGAGATATACGCGCTGGTCGACAATGCTGAGTTTCTCAATCTCCTGCTTAAAACTCGCCTCGTCAATGTATTCAATAGCATATCCTCCAGCCTCTCGGAACTGTTGCGGTTCTCGTTTGCCATCTTCGATAAGCAGACTATTGGCATACCCAATATGATCACCAAGTTGTTGGAAGGACATGGGCCAGAGCACACGCTTATCTGTTTTTGCATAATCGCATGAATTGATGATAACGTCGAAAAGTTCATTGTAGCGATGGCTGGGGACGATGATATCGTTGAAGACATCGAAATTAACGGTGACAAGGCCAATTGGCACACCATGTGA
>JBCDFA010000285.1:0-10340 GCA_039178835.1 Chloroflexota bacterium | reverse complement strand
CTTTCCAGGACCAGTACGACTTGTACTTGATCTTCTTGAATTGTTAATTGAGAATGTTGTGTCGAGCTGTCGCTTTCTGTTGCTCCGATCAGTTGGAGAAGGGCTGTCTCAACATTCGGACAGGCTTGTGCTTGTTGCTTTGTCCCCTCAGCTGATTCAGCAATGTCTGGGTCGATAGGTGCCTGGTCAATTGACGTAACAGGCGTATTCTCAACCGCAAATGCTGAACGGTTTTCCACAGGTGCACTAGCCGCTGATCCTCCACAGGCAACCACGAGCAATGAAAGACTGAGTAATAACGACCATGTAATGTTTTTTGCTCTAAATACGTGTTTCATGGATTCACCATCCTGTGACCCGATGATCAAACATCCGAGCCCATATATATACGAACGTTTAAAAGAAAGGTTTCAACATATGGCATATCCATGACGCGCTTATAAAACATAAAGTTCCCTTGCTCTGCTCATACCTCATTTATGGATTATATCCAGAAGGATGAGAAAACCCTCCATATAGAATAGTCTCCATACAACCTGAGTGTATTGATTCTAGGGTATCTCGTAAGTTGTGAGTTCTTGCGTTGTAGTGCCGACATTTTCGACATTAACTTCGCTTCGAGCCAACCCTACATTTTCCACAAACCAGAGTGTCCCTTCAAACGTAAATTCAGGAGCCCCTTGCAATAAACCTGAATCAACAAAGCGCTGGGTAAGGATTTGCTTTACACGAAGTGCTTCAAATTCGCCAGCAGGTACGCTGATCGATTCGGTTCCTTCAAGCTCATAGACTGCCTCTATCTCTTGTATGGTCTCGATAACCTGTCCTCCAGTATCTATGGAGCCTTCGATAACATAGTTGGATGTCCAGGTTGCACCTGGAACCATCTGGTCGGCAGGTGGCAAATAGACACCAGTACTCTCAACAGTCTCAAATGAGCCAATTCCCTCAGTCTCAGATCCACCAAAGGTGATATTGTTATATTCACCAAGCTGAAGCCCACTGGCTGAACAAAGAACCTCATTTTCAACAGTTGGTCCGCCGACGGTAAATGTGAGTTGGGCGCTGGTTCCGTTTGCTCCTTCGGTGATCTGCCCCACACTATGTGTTTGTTCAACGACTTCGCCGACACCACTCACTGCGTAGTTCCACTCAGCCCCCGTTTTGAGAGGATAGTAGGGATGTTCGCAGATCGTTGCGATTTCTTCTGGTGCACTCGTAACTGCTGGTAGTGGTGTAGTCGTTGGTGCCTCTAGCTCCTCGGTAGTTGGTATCTCTGTAGCCTCAACAGCGCGTTCGGCTGTAGGGGATGGATCGGTAGCAACGACTACATCTGTGGTTGGTATGGCCGTATTTGTTGATGATACTTCATCAATAGCAGCACCACCACATGCAGTTACCATAAGTATTGTTGTCATTGTGAGAAATACATGGCGTATATAGTGCACCATGGGAGATACCTCCTTCAGTATTTTATGTCTGTAAAGTAGTATGATAAATGAACGCACTTTTGGACAGATTTACTGCATAGTGTTCCTATCAATGTGGTACTCTCTAAGATAGAGTGTGCTTGCTAGACTTCTATGATAACACCAAATGTATACAAACATATGTTTGCTTTGCCTGTCAGCAATTGGTATTATATATAGTTGTAACGACACTATTAGGCATCGTGTATGCTATTTTCTATAGTTTTAGAACAAAAAGGTTAGACATCAGGAGGCTTTCTATGCGACCGATGTTGCGCGAATCGCCCTACCCTATGGTTTCTGTTGAGGAGGCTCAACGTATTATTAGAGAGCATATCAAACCTATAGATAGTGAGGAGATTGATTGTTGTACGATCCTGTCCGATGTTCCTGATGGTCGTGTATTAGCAGAGGATGTGTATGCTTCCGAAGACATACCAGATCTCCCTAAGGCAGCTGTTGATGGGTATGCGTTACAGTCTGCTGATGGTATAAATGAGCGTCGTGTGTTAGCAGAGATAACGGCTGGCATAGATCGATCACAGATTGTAGAGTCTGGTGAAGCGGTACGTATTATGACTGGTGCTCCGATACCGCAAGGTGCTGATACAGTTGTGATGGTAGAAGACACTCAAGAGCAGAAGGGTGTGCTCCACATTCAGCGTGCAGTGCAGCAAGGGCAGAACATTCATGTCGTTGGGCAGGATGTTGCCCAGGGAATGTTGGTGCTTGCGCAGGGCACAGTACTTGGGGCAGCAGAAGTTGGTTTGCTGGCTACGATTGGCGCCACACGCGTATCGGTGGCACGGCGTCCCCGTGTGGCAGTCCTCTCCACGGGTGACGAAGTGCGTGAACCAGATGTAGCACGTGGGGCTGGAGGCATTCGCGATAGTAATCGCTATGCGTTGTTGGCTGCAATACGTGAAGCTGGATGTGATGCCATTTCGCTTGGTATAGCCCGAGATGATGAACAAACACAACGTGAGGCAATCTTGCATGGCCTTGAACAGGCCGATATCTTACTTACTAGTGGTGGAGTATCGATGGGGACACGTGATTTGATCAAGCCACTGCTTGCTGAACTTGGCACGGTCCATTTTGGGCGGGTGCTATTCAAACCAGGCAAACCAACGACGTTTGCGACAGTTCAGGAGAAGTTGGTGTGGGGATTGCCAGGATATCCGGTGTCATCGTTGGTGTCATTTGAAGTATTTGTACGTCCCGCATTGCGACGTATGCTTGGCGACAAACATCCTGAGCGGGCAAGTGTGCAAGTTGTGCTTCGTGGCTTGATTAAGGCTGCGCCTGACCGTCCCGAATATCAGCGTGCTGTTGTGCAATGGGAAGGAGGACAGCTGGTTGCTCAGAATACAGGTGCTCAGGGTTCGAGCCGCTTGTTGTCATTGCGTGATGCTAATGCGTTGTTATTGGTGCCACCAGGTGATCGGATCTATCAAGCTGGGGATCGGCTGCAAGCACTGCTTATTGGTTCTTTGACGCCGTTTTAGGTAGGGAAAACCACAGATAGCATAGATCCACCATCTGTGGTTTGTTTTGCTACTTAGAGAATAATGTCTAGCTCTTTTCTTTCTGTAGATGAGCGATATGCAGTATCAAGCAATTTTAACACTGTAAGCCCTTCTGCACCTGTCGCAGGGGGACGATCTTCGTTTCGTATAGCTTCAACAAAATTGGCCATTGAACGATCCCAATCGCTCCCAGCCAAACGTGGAATGTGAGGATAGACATCCATAGATATTCCGTGCTCATCGCGGAACAACCGCATTGGCGACTGGTTGTGTAACTCAGGGAAAATATCGGCGCCACCCTCATCACCAACCACTTGCACCCGATTTTCATTGTCTCCATACATAGCCCAGCTTACTTCGGTTGTGATTAGCCCGCCATTAGCAAGACGGAGGTGAAGTGATGCAAAATCTTCTACTTCAAACGCACCATTATGCATGTGATCAACACCCCAACCACCGAGGCCACGTCCACGTGGCCCATGGATCGCACGAGTCTCCCCTCGGACTGCAACGACCTGTGGGAAATCGAGTAACCACATTGCCAGATCAACAACATGCACGCCAAGATCCATCAGTACCCCACCACCAGATAGCTCCCGCTGGGTAAACCAACTACCAAAACCGGGAATTCCATTACGTCGCATCATTCGTATGTGCATATAGTGTATTTGTCCCAGTCCCCCGTCAGCGATTGTTTTACGAAGCAGTTGTGTATCGCTGCGCACTCTCTGGTGCATGTTAAGTGCTAGGATACGATCTGCTTGCTCGGCGGCTGTCACCATTGCCTCACCATCAGCAACAGTTGTAGCTAGTGGCTTTTCACACATGACATGTTTGCCTGCGGCAAGGGCTTGTTGTGTGACTGTGGCATGCAAGGCATTTGGGAGGCCAACAGTCACTGCATTGATTGCAGGATGTGCAATGATTTCACGATAATCTTCATAAACGTGAGGTATGTTGAATTTTGCAGCAACTTCACGTGCTCGTTCGATATTGGTATCACAGACGGCCGTGACATGAACGTCAGTTAGTTTTTGAAATCCAGGTATGTGACCAAACTGAGCGATTGCCCCTGCGCCAATGATTCCGATATGTAACGGTTTAGTCATAATAATAATGCTCCATATGAATCAATAGTGTATGTGTATCGTATCATATAGTTGTGATTCGTTTGTCAATCTGGAATGTCAGGGAGGGCGTGAATGAAAATCTCTCAAAGAATGGGTTTTTGTCGGTATTATGTTGGGCTGTTGTCGGTATCGTATATCATATTATGTGTATTATATACTCAGGTATTTCTTGTTGTAGTACTCACATTGCTGAATTCAATACCTTTGTATTTATTCCTTATAGTCGTCTGGAGAAGAGACGAGAGAGGATGTGTGAAGCCGTACCCTGCTAGGTTGAGTGTTCAGGGTTCTACGTTGTGAACTATGATTCTCTAGCAGAGTATGGGTACGGCTTCAACTCGTTATACTTATACTATGACTAATGTAGCCTCTGCCCACCATCTACAGGGATTGTTACCCCGGTCACATAGTCAGCTTGTACCAGATACGCAACTGCCTGCCCAATATCGTCTGCGTTTCCCCATCTTCGTAAAGGTATAGTACGAAGACTGGCGTCTGCTTGTTCTTGAGTCCAATCATCAGGCATTAGAACTGCTCCTGGCGCAACGGCATTTACGCGTATGTCTGGTGCAAGATCTTTGGCCAATGCTTCTGTCAGTGTAATAACACCACCTTTGCTCACGAGATAGGGCGTATAATTGCGCCATGGCCGTAGCGCTCCAACGTCTGCAATGTTCACAATACAGCCTTGCGTTTTGCGGAGATGTGGGGTTGCACGCTGGGCTGCAAAAAACATGCTTCGTACATTAATGGCCAGTAGTTCATCCCATCGTTCCTGTGTTACACTTCCTATGGGTGTCGCTCCCCAGATGCCAGCATTATTGACAAGTATATCCAACCTGCCCCAATGAGATGACGCCTGATCAACAATTTGCTCAATTTCTTCAACAACGGCTATATCTCCTGAAAGAGCTAGGGTTTCAACTCCAAGCTCCTGTAATTCTGCAATAGTTCTCTCGGCTTTCTGCGCTGAACTATGATAGTGAATCACCACTTTGGCACCTGCCCGCCCCAGGGCCAGTGCAATTGCCTTTCCAAGGCGGTGTGCTCCTCCTGTCACAAGTGCCACTCGATTGTGGAGTTCCATGGTTTGTCCTCGTTGTTCTGCTTATACTGTATCTATATCTTTGTTGTACTCGAAATAGCCCCTCCTGTCCAGTTTCGAGGATTCATCTGTGGAGTTTGGGATTGTGGTGTTTGAGGAGATTGTTCAGGTGCTGCCTGATTTTCTGTTCAAGGTGAAGCCTGTGAGGAAGTATCAACTGGTTCATCTTTATCAGGTGTAGGAGCAGGTTCTGGTACAGGTATAGATACTTCAGGGGAGGGTTCTTCGTCAGGCGGAGATGGATCTGTGGTAGAGGTAGGATCTGGTATTGATGTTGGTTGTGATGTGTTTTCCTGTGCAGGAGAGGTGGGTGGTGCTGTGGTTACTACATCTGTTGGATCTTCTGATGAGTCGGTTGGTGGTGTTTCGATCATTTCATTCGTCGGGGCAGTTGTTGGTTCTTCAGTGGATGAAGGGGTTGTTACAGAAGTTGGTTCCATCGTAGAAACTGTAGGCGCCGAAGGGATTGGCGCAACAGTAGGCTGTGGTAGCTCATTGGTTGGCATAACTGTTGAATCTGGTGGTACATATGTAGCTGTCGGTGGTCGTGGTGTGTGCGTTGGTGCGAACACAGTTGGTTGAATATAAGGTGTTTGTGTTGGAACAGGTGCTACTGTTGGTTTGACTGATGGCATGGTCGGTAGAGGTAGTGGCGTGAATGTTGGTTGTAGTGTTGGTGTAGGAATGCGTACTACACTTGGGTTGGTACTTGGGAGTGGTGTGTGTGTTGGTGGTCGTGGTGTTGGTACAGTTGGCTTGGCAGTGGTTGAAGGAGTAACGACAACCGTTGGTGTGGGTTGCGGTATTTTTGCCGGTATGCTGGTAGGACTTGGAACTGTAACAGTGGTTATGGTAGGAGTTGCTGTTGGTGTACCCGATAGTGTTGCTGTCGAGGCTGGTGCCTCTTGTAGTTGCACTATTGCAGGCAGTATATCAACGGAGGTAGTGTCATTATCAGCATCGGCATTGTCAGCATCAATACCCACACTGTTCGTACAGGTTCCTACAGTATCTGCATTGATAGTAATACTCTCAATACCCGACTGACCAACGGCCAGATTGCCAATGTTTCGCGTAAATCCATTAGAAGGTGCACAGACTCCACTTAGCGCACTTGTCAAAACAACCCCTTCTGCAGTTGCGGAGCCAGCATTCCCATATCCGATAAAGAATGTGATTTGACCGCCAACGGTTGTGCTGGTTGGTTCGGCAAAAGTGATCACAAACAAGCCTGGCTCATCTACAGGTACTGTTGTAGGTGTATTGGTTGGTGTGAGTGTGTTGGTCGGTGTTGGTGTTGCATCAGGTGTGTTGGTCGGTGTTGGTGTATTGGTCGGGACGAGTGTATTGGTTGGCGTCTCCGTTGGTGCCAGTGTTTCTGTTGGCGTGGGTGTATTGGTAGGAGGCAATGTCTCCGTTGGTGTTGGTGTTTCTGTTGGCGTGGATGTATGAGTAGGGGTGTTGGTTGGTGTGGGTGTTCCCACTAACGTCTCGGTTGGCGTGGGTGTATTAGTCGGCAAGAGCGTATTGGTTGGTGTGGGTGTATGAGTGGGCGTGTTGGTTGGTGTATTGGTCGGTGTGGGTGTCGGCGCAAGCACTGTAAATGGTGCGGTTTGAATGGTATATCCTGCAAAACCACCTGAGATTGTTACCTGATTCAGATAGATACCTGCTGCTGTGGTGGCTTCCACCTCTGCTTTGATGGTACTTCGGAAGAAGCCACCAGTTGGTAGTATATTTGTGTTGCCTGACCAATCCCAACGGACCAATGTTCCATTATCAAAAGCTGCATTGGGTGTTGTATCTGTAGTGCGAAATCCTGCTGGTAACTGGTCTTCAATGCGGCTCAGATTGATGGGTGGTCCAAAGTTGAATACAGTGATAGTGTATGTCAATTCAGTACCGGCTATACCTTTTTCTGGTGTTACATGTTTTGTAACATAAACCAGTGGTGTTGGTGTCGGTGTAGGCGTGTTGGTTGGTGTGTTCGTTGGTGTAGCGGTATTGGTCGGTGCCAGTGTTGGCGTCGATGTTGGCTGCATTGTTGGCAGAACAGTTGGCAAGGTTGTTGGTAGCAGTGTAACGGTGGTTGTCGCTAATGGTTGTGGTGTTGTTGTAGCAATCGGTGGAACTATACGGGTCGGTACGACTCTTCGCGTCGGGGCAGCTGTTGGTGGTGCACTGGTAGCGGTTGCTGTGGCCAACACAGGTGTGTTTGTCGGCACTGGCGTTGGGGTAGCTGAAACGGGCGTAGTTGTCGCTGGGACTGTTGTTGGTATGAGCGTCGGTGGAAGGGAGGTTGCTGTTGATGAAGGTGGGGTTATTCCAGGCGTTACAGATGGCAATACAGACTGTACTGATGGGCTTGGTGAAGGCGTACTATCATTAGTTGGATTAGGTTCAACAGGGCGAGTGGGTTCCAACGTAGGTACGCTTGTCGCGGTAACCTGTAGTGCTAATGCTGGTGTTGGAGTGGCAGTTGGTACAGGAGGGAGAACAGCCACTGGTACAACATCAGTCGGACCAGCTGGATCGCTATTATCTTGTTCGGCTGCGGCAGCAACTTCTGGATTAAGCGGTGGAATAAGTGGTTGATCCTCAACTGTCCAACGGCTGTAATCTGACGTCAGTTTGGCTAATAAACTCTCAGGATACACGTCACCATCAGGGAGTACGGCCCATAGTACTATTTGCGCAATACATGATGTGCCAAAAAGCGCTAACAAAATAGCCAAAAGTAACAAGATACTTAATGGCCATCGTTTACGCAGCGGTGGCGATAGTGGTTTCTCTGTCTTGGTAGTCTGGATCTGCATTATTACACATTAATAAAAAGCTAAAGGTGCTGCCATGTTCTGATGTATGCTCAAGCCACAATCTTCCCCCCTGAAGCTCCAGTAATCTCTTGGCGATAACTAATCCCAATCCGATACCTCGTTCGGGAGAATTGATGCCTTGCGTTCCTCGGGCAAAACGTGTGAAAAGTTGGTCACTTAGGTTTGCTTCAATACCGCATCCTGTATCAATAATGTCAACGCGGATGTTTCCGTCTTGAAGCGTGGCGGTAATAGTAATGGTTCCGTTATCTGTGTAGCGACGAGCGTTGTCAAGTAACTGGTGAAAGACATTTTGTAACTGAAAAGCATCAGCGAGAACTTTCGGAAGATTATCAGGAATATCTATTTCGAGGGTTAGTCCTTTGGCGGCAATTGCTGGCTCAACTGACCAGAGTAGTTCATCTAGGACATCATAGATATGAATTGGCTCAATATCAAATGTAATGGTTCCTGCCTCTAAATGTGCAATGGTGATGACGTTGTTGAGAATATTTGTCATTGATAATGTATGACGGCGCATAGTTTCGAGCAGAGTGCGTTGGTCATCGCTAATGTTGCCTACGACGCCACGCAGTAACAATTCTGAACTTCCTCCAAGTACAGTGAGTGGTGTTCGCAGTTCATGCGAGATGGTTGCAATAAAATTCGTCTTCGCACGATCAATTGTCACTTCGCTTGTGAGATCCTGAAATACATATACATCACCTAAGCGTGTGTCATCGTCAAGTTTGACAGGTGTCACGACCATACGCACCACACGATCATACAATTGGAAAAGATCGGAAGTGCGTGCTTCCCCAAAAGCTAAAACCGTGTCACTTAAAGGCTGAATTGGAATATCTTTGAGTTGGTTTGGTTTGGTCTGATCATTAGATAGCTGCAAAAAGTCTCTCATCGTCTTATTGATAAGCAGAATATGGCCTGATGACTCGCAGACAATGACCCCATCAGCAATACTCTCAACTATCGCAGCACGTTGGCCTGCCTCAGCACGCACCGTACTGTAAAGACTTAGCAAATGGTCTGTCATGTTGTTGAATGCACTTGAAAGAACTCCAACTTCATCCTGTGAGTGTATGTTGCTACGCTCAGTCAGATTGCCACCACTTACTGCCTGTGCGGTGTTAACAAGTTCTTGTAATGGGCGGGTGATTTGACGTGCTATAAAAATACCTAACCCAATAATCGTAATCGAAAGAAACACAGTCAGAATAATGAGTGGGGGGCGTGAGTCAGCCCATGGCCCTGTTACATAATCACTTGCAAGCGCCACAGAGATGATTCCGACCGTGCTCCTGCGAATACGCAAAGGGGCATAGGCAAACTGGTAGTCACGTTCATTGACCGCAACGGTATCATAAATGCCCTGTTCGTTAGATTGCTCCAGATTACGAATGGATGTAACCAACTCTGGCTGTATATTTAAGGCATCCAAGCCAACATTTGGAATCTGCGTGCTGGCAAATGACTGACCATTATCAGCCTGATAGAGAGTGACAATCGCAGAGGAAGAATTGTCGCGCAAGTCTTGTAGGAGGGTATTAAGACGTGTGGCAACGATTAGCCCACCAACGACCTTTTCTTCTTTCACAACTGGCGCAACAGTAAAAATATAACGTGTTCTGTCGTCACCTAAATCAAGGAGGCCTGCAAATTTGTCTCCAGTTTCGTCATTTTGCTCTGTCAGAATGAGTGGTACAAACCATAATACACTTATATCTCGTGATTCGTGATTTGTACGTTGTGAGTCTCCCATTTCATCATGGAATCGCTCCCAGTCGACCACAGATTGACCTTGACTATTGAAAGCAATTAACCTGTCTGCCCGAACACCTTGACGTTGTAAACTTACAAGGAAATAAGGATCTAGGGCTTGCGCTAATCCTGTTGTGTTGTTTTCAGCGAGAGCATCTGTCACTGCTGGAGCCCCTGTTTGTGTATTGGGTCCAGCAAAAGCAATTTCACGTAGAAAGGTCAGATTCGCCTGTTCAAGTTGTACGATCTCGTCTGCAGTAGTTCGTGCTGTCTGGGCTAATTGGTTATTGAGGCGTTCTTGTGCAGTCCCAGTCACAAAGAGAAATGCAATGGTTGAACCTGCAAAGGCAACCAGCAATGTTAGTAGCAGAAAGGGGATAATGATTTTGTATTGAAGTTGTGAGTTTAGCTCTCTCAGAGTGCGCGCGTGGAAAACGGCGAGGAGGAGTTGATCGCCGTCCCGACTTCCGAGGAAGAGGAGTATCTCTTCGCCCAGATCCGCAAGCGCATGGCGG
>JBCDFA010000284.1:0-10386 GCA_039178835.1 Chloroflexota bacterium | reverse complement strand
AGATACACAATACCTGTTTCGGGATCAACCGCGACCGCCTCGTGCACAAAACGCCCCATCGCTTTGAGCGGCACCGGCATAACTGTACCATCTTGATACGACGCTACTTCAAAACAATAGCCGTGGGCCTGCTCAAAACCGATACTTGTGCCAACAGTCGTTTCTTCACAACTGATCCAAGTTCCCCATGGAGTTGGCCCACCAGCACAGTTGACCAGCGTCCCGCTCAGGCTGACAAAATCACGTACCAATTCACGTGTGTTGGGATCGACGATCAGTGTCGTTGTACCACCACTCGCCAGCGGGTCATACGAGGTCTCGGGATCGCCAATCGACGCGAAGGGGGGGAGACGCAGTTCGTGGTTACGCACCAGACGCAGCTCTCCATCGACATCAAAAGCGGCCATGCCATCGTGTGCAGGAGGCGTAAGGCGACCATCGGACATGGGAGTCCAGACACGCCCAAAGACCGTATACGCGAAACCTTCAGGAAGTGACAACAAGACTTCGCCTGTATTTGTTGATGCGACAGGTGCAATGTCTCCATAGCCACCAAAACCCTTGCCAGCAAACCCCTCACCATAGCGAGGATGCGCCATGGCACCACGTGCGACAAGTCCTTCCAGTCCTAAAGCAACACCACCAGCCAGTACCGAGTTGCGAATGAATCGGCGTCGATCAATGTGTGACATAGTAAATGTCCCTCTTATTTGTACTATGCTATTCCGGTGATCGCGAAAGAGAACGTCCTACGCATGAAAAGATTCGTATGAGCCTTTTGACATCGTATGCGATGCAGAGTCACGTCATTATGTGGGCTCTTTATTATAGAATGTTGATACCTATTTATGGATAAACTTAAGTTAAATAAACATTAAACTTTAATAAAATACCTCTTTATTTCACATTTTGGTTGATAATGTTATGTTGTAAATAAAAATATTAATCAAACAAACAATACGGCTAAAAACCAGATGTATTTGTTGCCTATTGATATGTCAAATCACTTCCGGCCCAGAGCCATCCAATCGACGAGATGCATACGTATCAGTCCATGCGCCGGTGCTTTGTATAGCACGGCGCACTCTTATAACATATGTGGTCTTCATGAATATACACCATGTCATTAACACATCTGTAGTAATCCTATTTATTTTCTACGCGAAACTAGTGTGGAGATAACCCATGCGTGCAATTATTGCTGGTGCAGGCCCAGCTGGCTTTGCCTGTGCCAAATGGCTCACTGATCGTGGATATGAAGTTGTAGTACTCGAAAAACGTGCGGTCCCTGGTGGCAAGGTATCAGCATGGCGCGATGAAGACGGCGACTGGATGGAAAGCGGCCTCCACGTCTTCTTTGGTGCCTACCGCAACCTGTTGTCCTTTCTCGATGAGTGTGAGCTACAAGACTGCTTTGACTGGAAACCATCAGAGATGGTCTTCGCTTCCCCAGAGCACGGCCAAACCTCGATACGCTTCGTGCCGTGGCTCCCACCACCCGTCAATGGTCTGGCTGGTGTGGCAGCCACCAAACTGGTTGGTTTGCCGGACAAGGTGCGTATGGCACTTGGCCTTACCCGGCCAATCTTTGGTAATCAGGCCTACATCGATGCACAGGACGAGCAAACCTACGCTGCATGGCATCTACGCCACGGCATGGGCGAGCGATCTCTGCGCGAGGTCATGGACACCATGGCGCTAGCACTGAACTTTCAGGACACCAACAATGTATCAGCCAAACTGCCCCTGACCGCGATGCTCCATTTCGCTCAGGAACCGGGTGCCGCCAAGATGGGGGCCATCAAAGGCTCACCGCACGAACGACTGTGGGTGCCGCTCATCGAAAAACTTGAAGCGCGTGGAGCGCAGATTTTGCTCAATCGCAAAGTCACCGAGATCCTCTACGATGAGCTGGATAATCAGGTGAGCGGGTTCCTACTCGATGACGGAAGCACCATCACTGGTGATATCTACATTTCGGCTATGCCAGTTCACAGTCTGCGTAAGACCATCCCGGCAGCGCTCAAAGCCCAACCCTACTTTGACAATCTCAAATACCTGAAAGGGCAGCCCGTCATCACCGCACAACTGTACTTTGATCGTATGGTGACACACGTTGATAATCTCATCTTCAGTGCGAACAGCCATATTAGTGTCTATGCCGACCTGCCGCGCATCTCACCAGATTACACTAGCCATCAAGGCTCCGTGATTGAACTCGTCGTTGCTCCGGCTGAAAAACTGATCAATCAGGATGATGAGACGGTTCTGCAACAGGTTCTCGATGACTTCTATCGCTTGCATCCTGAAGCACGCGAGGCGACGCTCACCAAATACACGCTTGTGCGTATTCCCAACTCGGTCTATCAGGCGCGACCAGGGGTTGATAAATACCGACCCGATCAGGCATCGCCGGTACCAAACTTCTTCCTGACGGGCGATTATACCCAACAAGAGTTCATGGCCTCTATCGAAGGTGCCATACGCAGTGCAAAACGGACCATTGAGCGCATTGATCGTGTTAAGGCGGAAGTGCAAGAACTAGCCACTGAGGTATAATTGTAAGCATCAGAGTTCTTGCATGTGCTTTAACGAGACGAGGTTGTTGATGCTGTCACCAGACACAATCCTACAAGATCGCTACCAGCTTTTATACCCCGTTGATGAGCGGCCAGGCGGACAAGTGTACCGAGCGCAGGATACACAGAAGGAACGACCCATTCTGCTGTGTGCATTACCGTTGGTTGACGATGAAGCCAGGGAAGAGATGACTCTTCTGGCCCGTCAGTTAACTACCATCCAGCATAAGGTATTGCTTCCACTCCTGGGCCATTTTGTCGATGGATCGTCTTTCTATATGGTGGTGGAAGACCCGGGTGGCAAAGATCTCGAGCATATTTTGCGTGGTCGTGGAGAACCCTTCGCTGAGACCGACATTCTCCCGCACCTCGGGCAACTCCTACAGATGCTCGAGGTGTTGCATCAACAACGTCCGCCGTTCTTTGTTGGTGAGTTATGGTTGAGTGATCTGTGGGTGGCCGAAGATGAGTCGTGGCGCTTGGCACCCCATACGCTGGCACGTCCGTTTGTGCATCTTGCATCACCATATCGCGCACCGGAGCTTACTCCCGACGATGCTGACCCAAATCCGGCTACCGATACCTATGCAGTGAGTGCAATGCTCTATCATGCGTTGAGTGGTCGAGCCCCAACGACGGTAGAACAACAACAAGCCGGAACAGCACTTCAACCTCCTCGTATACTCAATGAGCAGTTATCTGAGTTAGTTGAGCAGGCTATTCTGCGCGGGCTTCAGCAACGCCCGGTCAATCGCTACCAAAATGTACGAGAACTACGACTAGCGTTGGAGACAGTTCAAGTCATGGCGGGGCGTATTACCGATCATAGTGAGGAAATCCTCCCGGCGAACGATCCCACACAGGCCAAACAGGAGAAAACACCCTCACCTGCAGCGACAATCATATTACCACCCGAGGAATCTGTACCAGCAGCAACCAGGCAACCAGAAGCTGTTCCAACCGCACCACCGGAAAACAAGAAACCGGAATCTATATCAAAATCATCATCCACGTCTTCCGAAACAGAAACTCAGCCTCCTGAGGAACCTAAAACTCCGTCAATGTCGACCACCATTATGCAAGCACCAATGCTGCCGGGCCAGACAGTAGAAACGAGCATAAAAAGTAGTGTGCCTATTGTCGACCCCGATTCGGCCAATAGTACAGTGATCTTGCCCGAGAATCCATCAAAGCAGGGTATCAGCACACGATTGTTGATCGGCATCGTGGTGGTGCTTGCGACAATCGTGCTTTGTATCGGGGTGGGTCTCATTGCTTTAATAGCTGGTGTCATTGGCTAGAGGTGCTTCCATTATTACCGTAGAGATTGGACGATTCGAAACTTGTTTTCACACATAATCATTACTGTATAGAGCTAGAACAGGACAAGCGTTGTGTCAAGGCATATGATCGTTATTGGTGCAGGGCCAGGAGGCCTCGCAACAGCCATGCGGCTGGCCAGCAAAGGATATTCGGTTGAAATCTATGAAGCAGAAGATCGTGTCGGTGGACGCATGCGCGGTTTCACCGATGGGCCATACCAGTTCGACACCGGCCCCACGATTCTGCAACTACCACGGGTCTATGAAGAGTTGTTTGCCGAGTCAGGGCTACGTCTCGAAGACTATATTCGCTTTAGCCGACTAAATCCCAACACCCGTCTGCGCTTCTGGGACGACAGCTACATCGATCTGATGTCCGATATCGAAGCGTTCAAGACCCAACTCGCCGCGATTCGCTCTGACCTGCCAGAAGCCTTCGAGCGCTGGTACATCGAACACATCCGCAAAAATGTAGTCGGATATGGACCGTATTTAGGCACACCCGTCCGTTCTGCGCTGGGCTATCTGCAGCCAAAGGAAATTGCGGCAGCTCTTCCGTTCCGACCCTGGGAGAGCCTCTATGATCACTTCTGGCGCTATTTCAAAGATGAGCGGCTGGTCTACGCGATGAGTTACCCATCGAAGTACCTAGGAATGCATCCGTCGGCATGTTCCAGTGTCTTTAGCCTGGTGCCTTTCCTTGAATTTGCCGACGGCGTCTGGCATCCCGAAGGTGGGTTCCGTGCACTCGCTCAGGCTTTTGGACGAGCAGCTCAGGATCTAGGAGTCCCTATTCATCTCAACACACCGGTGCGTCAGATCTGGATCGAGCATGGTCAGACACGTGGCATCGAGCTTATGAGCGGTGAACGCATCGCTGCGGACGGCGTGGTGGTAAACGCCGACTTTGGCCATGGTGTGCGAACGCTGTTGCCTGAATCGGCACGGGGACGCTACACGGATCGCAAACTGAATCGCATGCAGTTCTCCTGCTCGACATTTATGCTGTATCTGGGCGTGGATCGTCGCTATGAAGACTTGCCACACCATCAACTCTACCTCTCAGACAACATGCGTCGCCGTGAACGACCCTGGATCGACGACTCGGCGCTGGATGAGCAGGACCCAGCGTTCTATGTGTGCAACCCGACTATTATCGATCCCAGCAATGCGCCGGAAGGTCACAGTACGCTCTATGTGCTGGTGCCCATTCCAAACACGTCCTACAATGTCGATTGGGCCACTAAGCAACAGTCTTTCCGCGATCTCATTATCAGCCGCATGCCGCTGCTCGGATTTGATGATGTCGAGAAGCATATCCAAACCGAAACGTGCTACACTGCCGAAACGTGGCGTGATGATTTTTCTGTCCATCTCGGTTCTGTCTTTAATCTTGGGCACAACTGGAATCAATTGGGGCCACTACGACCGCACATCAGGTCAGACAACACGCGTGGTCTGTACTGGATTGGCGGCGCAGTTCACCCCGGCAGTGGGCTGATGACTATCCTCGAAGCAGCGCGGAGTGCGACGTTCTTTATCGACCAGGACCTGCCACTTGAGCGGTCGCAAGCAGTGGGTTCGCTGGCGTAGGGAGAAGACATATAGAGAATCTTGATCAGTTACCTGTATAGCAACAATATCAGCATATCGACTAAAGTCGATACACATAACGAGAAGCTGGATAAAAGGCTTCTCGTTACATTATTTGTCTGGATTCTCTCACTTGAAATGAGAGAAAGCTCGTGTATATCTAAGTAGACACCATTACTGAATTCAGAGATCGTGTTTTCAAAAGCTTTATTGCAATACTGACCTCCCACCAGATCAATCCAAAGAAACCAATCGCGAAGATGTTACTTATATCAGTTTCTCCTAAGAAAAGTAAATTGAGTCCTCTATAACCTAAACACACACATATTACTGACAGAACATTTACAATAACAAGAGGGCGTCCAATAAAGCCAGCCCGATATGCAACAATAGCAAAGAAAGGATAGACAAATGTCGCACCTAGGTTATCACCGATGAATTGCATGAGGAGGATCGTATGTGCGATTGAGGGTGCAAAAGACTCTATAACTGACTGGGTTGTGGCCTCTGAGGCGAGATATATAACCCCTAAATCTCGCACAACGGCGACTGTCAATATATCCACAGCAATACCAAAAGTTAGCCCAATGCACCAGAGAATAAGTGCCCAGAGCAGTGCTGGTGCGCGGTCACGAAAAAGCATGTACAATGCAATTCCTTTTGGTAACAACAAGATAGGATAAGCCAACCAGAGTAGCTCTCGAATCGTCAATAGCTCGGCAAACTGTCCAAGGTGATGAAGGCCCTCTTGTCCACTGAGCGGCAACACTTCACCTCCCAGATTATATATTTCAGATATGAGTATACCTAAAACTACTGCTACATTGGCTAGCAATACACTCAGTCCACTTAGTCGTACTATAGTTCTCACAATAAGAATACCTCTTTCGATCTCAATGAGTTCATTCCGAATTAAAGGAAGACAGCCTTAATAAGAGCTAAGAATGCTCATTAGCTCACTTTTTACTGACAGAATTTATAGACAAGTGTGAAAGTCGTTACGTACCTGTCTGCTCAGTGGAAATCCCTATACCGTTAAGTAATGTATTTAACATTATCTGTGTAGCCTCTAAAGGTGCGATATATCCATCACGCATACCTTCCCAAGTAGCAAATAAAAGCTCTCCTATTACCTTACGCGTCCAACGTACTGAAAAATCTGCACGTAAAACACCTTCTTGTTGGCCACGTAGAATTAACCGATCCAACTCAGTAGATAATCGATTAATTGTTGTACTAACGTCAGAGTCATGTTCCAGTTCTGGTTCATTGAGCCTGAGGAGAAAATAACAGCGATGGCCGATAGGCATTAGCAGGTGTACTACACGTGTTAATGCTTCCAACGAAGAATCATCATCAATCCGACTCTGTTGTATTGCCTGTTCAGCATCTGTGGCTGCCTTCAATGCAATGGCACGAAGCAAATCAAGACGACTAGCAAAGTAGCGGTGCAATGTAGCACGGCTAGTTCCAGCGGCTCGTGCAATATCATTTAAGGATGCACCATTATCAACCACTAACTGTTGAATTGCCACATCTAACAAATGTTCTTTATCCATATAACTTATCCTCAATGAAACAAACATGTATTATATAATACAAAATTGTCTCATTGTCAAGATGTTATCATAAAAAACGACAAAGCAGCTTCAACATATTATTTACAGTGAAGCTGCTTTTGTATTGTAGTTGGCAGAGAATAAGAGATGCAGAGAAACCATATTGCAATCAATACGGCATAATAATGAGCCGCGCAGGATAGCAGCAAGATGTTTAAACATCCAAACTATGCTGCCAAGTGTGAAAGAACAGAATGAGTTAGGATGAGCCAACTGCCTCTCTAGTTAAACTTGCACCAAACGTCGTGGTGGACTTCACTTTCGTCTAATGCAACTACTTCAATTATCTCCTAGTACCTCCCAACTCTGGTCTACTCCGACGCAGCGGAGAGATTGAACGCCACGTCAAGTTCCCTGATTTCCTCATCGGCAATCGAAATAACCGGCCCCAGACTCGACGCATCAATCAGCGACCGCGCACTGTATTCAGCTACTTCGAGTCGGTCAAACGCATTGAGAAGATCAGTTCCTACCACCAATACACAATCGTTCTCTACAATGGTTACAGGTGTATGCAGAGCAACACCTCTGGCCACTGCTTCCAGATCGTTGTAAAACCTGTCGAATGGTATTTTAGGAACGTTGCGTAGCAGAATGTAGCTTTCAGGGATCGTATGTGAGTTGAAATGGACATCGACGGTGGCATACGCTGTTACCGCCGGGCACTGCGTGGTGATAATAGTGTGAATCTCCGGGTGGTGTGCATAAATGGCCTGATGCAGCAGCACCGAACGACTCGGATGTTTGCCTTGCTCACGCTGACCCTCACGAATCAAGACGATATCGTCGTTGGCAACCGTTCCTCGATCAACACCCATGGGCGTTATCAGAAAGCTGTCTGCATCAAGACGCGCTGAGACAACTCCGGCAGTACTCATCATCAGGTGGCGCTGCACCGCACGTTGCACAATTCTGGTCATGTGCTGGCGGAGTTCGCGCTCATGGCTGCTATGATAATCCGGTACAAACTCGCCCAGATCCACCTGACGAGTCTGAAACAAATCAAGTTCGGTATCGCCGAGCATGCGGATGCGGCCCAGCTTTCGCGCAGCAATCAAGGTACGTGCACAGAACTCCAGCGTTTCCAGGCGCTGAAATGCATCAAGCAGGTCATTGCCAACCGTCGCCGCACCATGGTTCTCCAGAATGATAGCATTGTGCCCTTTGTCAAACGTCTCAGCAATACTCACCCCCAGTTGCTCACTTCCAGTAAGCGCATAGGGCGCATAGCCAACCTGCCCACAAACCCGACTCACCTGCGGAATAATTCGCGTATCAGGCACTTCACGCACGATGCTGAACGACACAAGGGCTGGCGGGTGAGCATGCACCACCGCGTTGATGTCCGGGCGACGCGCATAGATGGCCCGATGGAATGGCAGCTCACTCGATGGCCGATGTGGGCCGACGGTTGTGCCATCAACACGTGTGCAGATGATATCGTCAGGGGTTAATGCACCTTTATCGACACCGGCTGGCGTGATCCAGATATCGCCGTTGGGGTCCTTAATGGATAGATTGCCACCACTCAGTGTGGTCATCCCGTTGTCATAGATACGCTTCATAATAGTGACCAGTTGATCACGGGGTGGCATCATTGCAAATGTCATAGCGGTTGAAAGATCTCCTTTGTCAACATATACGTCAGGTTATGTTAACCATGTAAGCGTGCAAAATGCTCTAAGGTCTGTGCAACACCATCAGCTAAAGGAGTCTCATAGATGGTATCGAACGCCGCATGGAGCTCTGAAGAGTCGGTTGCTTCAGGAAATGGCAGCGGTTTGTCGGCTACAGTAATCGTCACATCAGGGCGCAATTGCATAATCAGATCGGCAACCGTCTGCACTGCAACCGCAGGCTTCCCCAGATTGAAGCCTCGTGCGCCAGCCAGGGGGTGATCAGCAGCGTGGATGAACTGACGCGCCACATCGGAAGCAAAATGAAACTGCATGCGCCCACCAAAGGTAATCGCATAATCCTGGCCGTGTGCTGCGGCAGCCATGGCTTTTGTTGGCTCACTGGTCAGCCCCTGATCACGCCCCACGCCATATACGGTGTACGGACGCAACACCGTGCTGGAGATGCCATGGTCCTGCCAGTAGATGCGGGCGGTGCCTTCGTTCGCGACTTTGTAGACACCATACAACGTCTGCGGCAACATCGGCGCATCAGCCGCCAGTACGCCGGGCGGGTAGTCTTCAGCCGTGCCATAGACGGCTATCGAAGAAGCATAGACAACATGCGAAATACCAGTTTGGTGTGCTGCTTCAAAAATATTCGTCGTTCCGGTAACATTCACCTGTGCACCAAGCACCGGATCAGCCTTGCACATTGGCACTTGCATCGCAGCAAGATGAATCACATGGGTGATACTATACTGCTGCAAGACAGCCTGCACCTGCTCAAAATCCGTCAGATCGCCCTGTACAAACGTAATCGCAGCCTGTTCATCACGGCTCATGAGCCAATCAAGTCGATGACGGTCTTCACTCAGGTCGAAGTTAACCACCCTTGCGTTGCGTTCAAGCAGATGTTTTAACACCCACGCACCAATACATCCCATACCACCGGTAATGAGATAGGTCATATTATTTCCTCAAATCTATCTACGTCTGGAGACAAACCTGTCTTTCCATTTAACCGACTTGTTCGCGTTCATCGGTCGCCATCGCTTCCAAGCCACGTTCAATAACCTGCACAATCTTATCGACATCGTACACGGTGCCTGCCCAGACGCCACCGCTGGCGCGTTGCAGGGCAGCCCAGAGGCGGGTGTCGTCCGGGAGTTGGGGGTGGCGACGCACGTCCGGGTGGACGGGGCGCGTTTCCCAATCCTCCCCATCCACCGTTTCGACCAGATCGATAGTGGCGCTCAGGGTATTGCGGTCGATGGTGATGGCAATCGTATCACCATCGCGCACACGCCCGATTGCCCCGCCTGCCAGCGCCTCTGGTCCGATATGGCCGATGCATGCCCCCGTCGAAACACCTGAGAAGCGTGCATCAGTGAGCACCGAAACGGTCTTGCCCCAGGGAATGTATTTCAGCGCTGCCGTGACTTGATATGTTTCTTCCATGCCGGTGCCGAGTGGGCCAACCCCGATCAAGACCAGTACATCATGCGGTTTGACGGCTGGTTCAGACAGGCCCTTGATAGCTGCGACTGCGGCTTTCTCCGAGGTGAATACTCGCGCTGGACCACGATGGCGATACACATTGTCCGCATCAACGACGCTCGGGTCGATGGCGGTTGCTTTGACCACCGATCCCTGT
>JBCDFA010000283.1:0-10445 GCA_039178835.1 Chloroflexota bacterium | reverse complement strand
TTATCTGTACTTACAACTATACTCCTCCTGCTAACTTTGATCCTGCTAACCCACCAGTTAAAGTAACTACCGACGCATATTTTCTTGATGCGTTTACGTATCCAGCCTTAGAAGCAGGCAAATGGAGTGTGACTGTTCAAGTCAACAGTTTCTCACCTTCACCTGCCGATGGGGTCGTATGCGTGTCAGATGGTATCGGTAAAACGTGTGTCAATATCCGTGTTAGAAATATTGGTGAGACATAAGATGTTTAAACGGATAGAGTAAATTGTTCGTCTCAACAACTTTCTCCACCTATCTTAAGCAGACCAAGCAGCACAAACAGCCGACCCAGGGATCTGGTTAGGTTTGCTGGTCCTGACGTTGGAGAGTGAGACAAGCTTGCTTCACCAGACCCCGGTGGAGCGGACTTTCGATTATTCTGATGACATTCTAGAATAATCGTGGGGGGCACATAATGCAGAAGCATGTGAAGCAAACATACCAGACATGGACAGGTCGCATACTGTTGGACAACATAAGTAATCCCTGCGGAGGGAGGCCCGCTGTCCACTATGATAACGGAATCCCATCAGGAAGCGGTAGAACCGGCAATGCTATGGCGGGTCTTCTTAGCGCTGGTATCGATGCAGAATAAGAAGTAGTAGGAGCGTAGGGTTCGTGAGACACTTTCAGTCGTCCTACCGGTCCCATGCACGTGCGTTATTATACTTATGAGGTTGATATTTGTATTAAATGCGTTAAAATTAGCATATATATATCACGCAGAAAGGAGGGGATTGTGCCGGAAGACCGCCCAACGATGTCTGCACAAGAGGCCGCCGCGTATCTTCGTATTTCAAAGCCAACCGTGCTGCGACTGTCGACACAAGGGTTACTCACAGGGTATCCTGTGACCTCGTATTCTAATGGGCGGGTACGGCTCTACCGTGACTCGGTAGAATTGTTCGATAGCCAACGAAAAAATCAGGCTCCCTAATCGGATACCTGATCTTTATGTTTGCCCCGTTGGTTTGCCAGTGCATCATTTGGGTTTGGCGACCTATACACTTGACTTCGCTATGGGCTACATACCGCAAATTGTTGGTACTGGAGCGGGAGACGGGGTTCGAACCCGCGACCTACACCTTGGCAAGGTGTCGATATGACAATAAACCGTTCATATCACCTTTGATACCGCCTTAGAGGTCGGGAAGCTCATCAGTTAGTTCATGATGAGCATATGATTCAACAACTCGATCTGTTTCGTTGTCTACCTGGCGTGGCCGGTGGTCGTGCCCTCCGCGCACGTCAGGATCGTTCGTACTTTCAACAGCTTGGCCGCCGTGGTGGTCAACAAACGCTCCAACGCTATGGCCGCGCACACTTTCGTGCGCTCGCCAGGCGTAGCCGCGATCTCCAGCGTCTTCGACGTTACACCCAGCCAACCACCGTCATTTTTACCTTACATGGTGAGCGGTGGGCTGAACGTATTATACCGTACTGGCCACAAAAGTCTACCCGTCGTCGCAAACGCCCCATCTTCGTGCGAATTGAACTCTGGCGCGAGGGGGTGGATTCATGAGTACGGTTCAGATCCCCTGCGACACGTCACCGCTCCAACAACAAACGTTCGACACCCTGCGTATTGCTCGCCACTATGTTGCAGCTGGTCTGAGTGTCATGCCGATTGCACCGGGCAGCAAAGAACCAGCCCACCGTCTCTTACCACGTGTTTATGATGAAACGACCGATGATACCCGACCTAGTTGGAAGATGTATCAAGAGCGTGTTCCCTACGATAAGGAGTTGATACGTTGGTTTGATCGGGAGCAGGCTGGTATTGCTATCATTTGTGGACAAGTGAGTCACGGGTTAGTCGTTCTCGATCTGGAATCACCAGCACACTACGAGCGCTGGCGTGAGTTAGCCTGTTTTCTTCTCGATGATGAGCTGTTGCTAACGCTTCCAGTGGTGGGCACCGGCAAAGGCCGTCATGTCTATTTCCGTATGGCCGAACCAATAGGGAACCGCAAACTGGCCGTCATGGACCGGCAAGTAGTGGCTGAGACGCGGGGTGAGGGTGGCTATGTCCTTGCGCCACCATCGGTTCATCCATCGGGCGCGTCATATACCCTCGTTCACGGTGACCTGGACCATATTCCCGTCCTTGAACATAATCAGGCATTGGCATTATTAGATGCTGCCGAGGCATTGGTGCCAACCGTTGTCCAGGTTACGCATCAATCAGCGAATCCCACCGGCAACGATGTGATTGGCACCTTCAATCAAACGTACACGATTGAACACATCCTGGATGAGGCTGGCTATCGATGTGAACGACCAGGGCGTTACATTCGACCTGATGGTGAACGAAGTAGCATCATCCTCGTGGGCGACAAGTCTATTCACTATAACTCCAATGACCCACTCTACAAAGAGGCTCCTGGAGGCAAACAATATGCCCAAACCCCGTTTAGCGCCTGGTGCATGTTGCAGCACCAGGGCGATGTCAAAGCGGCAGTCAAGGCCGCAGCGCACCAGCTTGGTCTCTCACAGCATCAGACCAGTGCCGACCTGCTGGCCCAGGCGGGACGAGCATTAGGGCTCGGTGAAGCTGCAACCGATACCTGGCCCTATTTCTTGCACGAGGGTGGGATGTGGATGCAGCAACATAGCAGTGATGGAACCCCCAAAGCTCCCCTGTTGTTGTGTAACTTTACCGCTCAGATTGTCGCCGAAACAATTCTTGATGATGGAGAACAACAGGATGAACTCTATACGATTAAGGCCACCTGTTTACGACGGTCACGAAACATTGAACTCAAACGGACGGAGTTTGAGAGCGAAACTGCCCTCACGCGGATCGTGGCCACCCTCGGTGCACGGGCACGGGTCAACCCGAAAACACAACCAAAGTACATTCTTGATGCCATCAAAGCGTTTTCGGCTGAGGTACCCGAACACACCATCTACACCCATACCGGATGGGTTGAGGGACGTTATCTCCTAGGCAATGGGTATGTTGATAGGCACGGCTGGCATCCCAGCACGGATTGTCACCTGCCACAACGGTTGCGTCACTATCAGTTTACGCCACCATCGAATACGCTATCGGAGGCTCTCACGCTTTTTGACACCTTGCTGGATATCGTCCCATCACGGGTCATGGTGCCGCTTCTGGGTGGGGTGTTACTTGGCCCGGTTCTGCATACGATTGAGACCTCAGCACCCATGATTCATGTCTTTGGGCCAACGGGATGTCATAAGACCAGTATCACCTGTGCAGCGCTGGCCCTATTTGGCGACTTCACTCCGGCTCAACCCACCGATACCTGGACCAGCACCGCCAACAGTATTCAGCGGTTGGGGTGGCATCTGAAAGACATGCCCATGCTGCTCGATGATTACAAGGCGGCCAATGTCAAACCACAGCACGTCACCTTTTTGCTCCAGAACTATGGTGACAATATGGCGCGGGGACGGTTAGACGCAAATAGCGAAGTGCGTTCTGCCTTTCCCATTCGAGGGGCACTCATCAGTAGTGGGGAAGATCAGCCGGAAGGGGAAGCATCAACCCTGGCGCGTATTCTTAGCGTGCAGCTTGAACGTCAGACGGTGCATCGTGGCAAGCTGACTGAGGTCCAGCAGCATGCTCGCCAACTCCAGCTCCTCACGATTGACTATCTTACCTGGTTAGCATCGGCACCAGATCTTACCGGGAATCGTGACCTGTATCAAGCAACCCGTGCCAGTATTCTCAGTCGACTCGAAGACGCCACGGAGCATGCCACCAATCCTGGACGGATTGCCAGCAATGTGGCGGCACTCTATGTGTCCTGGGATACCTTCAGTCGTTTTCTGGCCGCCCGCAATCATTGGCCACCGGAACGGATTCAGGCGTGGATGCTGGCTTGTAAACGGGACCTGCTGAATCTGGCAAAGGCCCAACTGGAACTTACTACTCAGGAACGCTATAGCCAGATTTTTTTAGAAACGGTGCGCGGCTTATTGGTAAGTGGTAAGGCCGTCATCATCAACCTGGATGGGCAGGGTCATGAGCCTGGCCCAGCGCACATGGTGCTAGGGGCTCAGGATAGCCGTGGCACCTATCTGATCGCGCAGGTGAGCTATGACGAGGTATGTAAACACCTGCGGGCGGCGGGCCGGAATGTTGGTTTTTCGCTACGGGCGTTGTCACAACTGTTGCATCAAGATGGATTACTCCAGACCACCGATCCGCCTAGTCTGGTTATCCGCAAACGGATTAACGGAGCACGACCATGGTGCTGGCATCTCCCGCATGGCATCCTCGCAATATGATTCCGAGGGGGGTGTATTGAAATTTCATGGGACTCATGGGACAGTAGGCTTTTTTTGGCGTTGTGAAGAGGCGCAAGGTGTCCCATGAAGCCCGAATCTTCATGGGACACTCATGGGACACATGGGACAGGCACCCACCAGACCCAGCGTGCTTCATGGGACAGTGGTCCATGAAAAAAGAAAAGAGATCTATCTCTTTCTAAAGAGCTAAAACGCCCCTTCTCAAAACAGGCTGTCCCATGAAGGGTGTCGTTCATGGGACAGGGTTTTCGGGCATTACGATGAGTTATAACGTGGGGGTGTCCCATGAGTCCCATGAAAAAAAGAAGCACCCCCACGTTACACCATGACATGTGGATAACTATGACCGTAAGTAAACATAACGTAAGCAGGAGTAGCTATGACCAGAGGCATCATTGTGATAGGACTTCCGACGGAGATCAAAACCGCCGATCAACTGCGTCTGGCACCGGATACATCCGGTTACGCCACGGTAGATGGCGTGCGTATCCGCAGTGTTAGCCATCTTCCCGGCAATATTGCCGTGATTGAGATCACGGAGGGCATTATCTTGGTGCCATGGTCCACCCTCAATCACGTGTTAGCGCAGGACATTACCGATTCGCTATCTCTCTCGTCATCTGGTGTTGGGAGACCACGTGATTGAACCAAGGAGATCGATGTCACGACCACTGTACACCACACTATACACCCGCGCTGCTGGAACAGCCGGGGGTGATGGCCCGCAATGTTCAGACCATTGCGGACGTGCCGATGATAGCACGTCCGCGCAAACGAAAGGATGTGCTAGTTATGGAACGAGAACGATTTCAGGAATTTATGCGTGCTCAACGTCAGGGACGTGGGAGCCTCTCAGCGAAGGACATGTTACGCGTGCTGGGCTATATCTGTCTGTTAGCATCAGGATGTTTCTGGTATCCGATGCAGTGGAGCCTGGCTACACCACAATCTCCAGGGGATATTGCGGTTGTACTGGCCTTTGGAACATTTCTGGTCATCGGGCCGCCAGTCTTTACATCGTTTTTTGTCCCGTGGTCACCCAGTGCCCAACTGCTGCAGAAAATCAATGCAAAGACCATCGGCCAGGCGGTGGCGTTTGGTTGTACCGTGTTTCTACTGTACTACGCCTATCATTTGCTCTCTGCCTGGTGGAGTTTTCGCCCAGTTGTGGCTGCGTCGAACCTGGTGGGATTACAGACCATCCTGGGGCTGATTGCCACCATCATCGCTCCCGCACTCATCTGGGCACCGGTGAGCAGTGAGGAGCTAGAGGAGGTACTCAAACAGGATCGACTAGTCAAACGGTATGAATTACAAACACAGGCGGATCTGGCTTACTTACAAGGGATGTTACTCGATGCACAGCGAGTGGCTACGATTGGCCTGGCGAATATTGCCGCTGATGAACGCCCACAACTGGCTTGGCAGATGCAGTACCTGGTGGAGTCGATTGACCAGACCATTCAGGAAATTGCCCACACAGTTGAGCGTACATCAGGGGTAGTAGCGAACTTTCCCAATCTCCAAGGGAATGCTGAGGTCGTCCAGGTGCTTGATTATGTCAAAGACAACCTTGCTAATATCGCACCAACAGACTCAACTGTTAGCAGTATGCCCCCTTCAAATATGTCAAGTACGACAATGATACCACCATCGGTGTCATCTCCACCTCGCTCAGACCAACAAGAGCGCATGGCATCCACTACACCGACCAGTGCACAACGCCCCGAACGCCTCGACCCCGCGCCGAACCCTCCCGCGATCTCCCGCGAGACCTCGCACGCTCCCGCTGCCCCAGGTGGCCCCAGGCAGCCCCAGGCCACGGGAGGTGAGGCAGACCGTGCGCTTGCCACAGTGCGTGAGCATGTGCGCGGGGCATGGATGCGTAAGCATGTCCAGGAAATCCTACATATCGGCGAAACCAAGGCCGGTGATTTGATACGGTCCTGGAAAAAAGCTGGGTTGGTAGAGGAGTTGACAGAACCAAAACATCATTATCGATTTTGTTCGAGAGAGGAGGTCGAATCATGAGTCGTCTGGAGTTTACTGAGAAAGACCGTGATGAGCATGGACGGCTACGCATTACTCCTGAGCCACCACCCACTCGTGAGACCTCGTGTGAGGCGGTCGCACCAGGAAAACGGCGGTCAATTGCCTCGTTTTTTCGCCCTCATAATGCGGAACGAGCGCCCTCACAAGAGAAAACGCAAAATCCCATGCTCGTCATTATGTGTGGGATGTTATGTGCCCTGGCCTTGATTGCGGGTATCCGTGCCTTTGGCATGCCCACGACTACAAATCCAGGTGCGACAACAGTCCCGTCGCCCGTAACCATCGTGGCCGACCCAGCACCATCACCAACAGCTACCAGCGAGACTCAGCCGCTTGAGCGGGCGGTGGTCGTGTATGCGGCACCAGATGGCACGGTGATTGGAGCTATCGAGCCAGGTCGTAACATCGTTCCCCTCAGCACCTATGGTGAGTTGTGGGTGCAACTCGATGTGGAAGAGTCGGGGATTGTCTGGATGCGGCGCAGCGATATGGTCTCTGATACGGTGATAATGGCTACGATTACAGCACTTCCCGACCTGGCTCCAACTCCTACACCCGTGCCTCCAACCGCTGTGCCAGTGGTCGTACCAACCGCGCAGATGGTCTGTGTTGAAACCAATCGGGGGAAGCGCTGTGATTATGGGTTAGACCCCCAGGATGTCACGATTGCAACCAGTATTGCCGCAACCAGCAAGGCGCTTAGTGCTCCTTTTCAAGCCACTGCGGACGCGAATGTGACCCACATAGCAGCAACGCGTACGGCTGAGGCCCGCACGCCAACCTATCCAGCACGGAGGTCAACCAATGAATAATGCTGATCTGATGCCCATTGAATTGGCAACCATTGACCGCCAACAACGCCGCTTCAGTTGGATTAGTGGTCTGGCCATCATTGTGAGTTTTGTCCATATGGCTGCCGCGCTCGCTCTGTTTAGTGATAACGCCTGGTATGAACGTGGTGCAGCACTCGCCATGACCGGGCTGGTGGATATTGCAACCTGGGCGCTGGCGGGATACTTTGATTATGCACGCCGCCGACAAACCTCGCGCAGTGGCTGGATTAAGACGTTGTTTGGGTTTGCGCTGGTAATCTCGATGTTTCTGAACGGGGCCTATCTGTACACGCATCGACCACCTCCTACCGAGTTGCCGGAATGGATGAGCATTGGCATTGCGATAACGTTTGCTGTATTCGTACCTATGCTCATTGGTGTTGCCTCGCTCATTCGTGGTGAATTGGAAGATGATCGCCTGGCGTTACAACAAGCTGCGCGACACACGGTTGATGCCGCGCAACTCGAAGCTGACCTTGCCCAGGCCCGCGCAGAACTCGAAAAAGCCCAAACTGAGACCGCGCAGACACGTGACCAGCTCGCGCAGCATGAAATGATGCGTGCACACCACGATGACCAGGCTGCGCGAATGGCCAATGACCTCGCGCAACGGGACACTGCACTGGCGCAGTTGACTGATGAACAGGCACACAGGGAAACGCAAATGGCGCAATCGCTGGAGCAATTGCGTGAAAGTCAGGAACACCTGGTGCAGCGTGAGTCAGAGATCGCGCACCTTCGTGAAGAACTGGCGCAGGTGCGTGATGACCTTGCGCGACCGATGATGGTTGGTGAGGTAGATCTCCTGGTCATTGCACAACGAATGCTCCAGGCTGGTATTCCCACGCGTGAAACGGCGGCCTGCCTGCACATGGCCGAGTCAACGATGCGTAGTCGCTTGAAGCGTATAACACAACAGAACACGAATGGTGCTCATGCAACGGTAGTGGACACGTGATAGATGATCATAGTTACAAAGAATCAGAAAATGATATGATACCGTCGACCGTGAAGTAGGTAGTGGAAAACGATAGGTACACCAGTACGTGCGAGAATTAGCGTCAGGTGCTGGTGTACCAAACTCCGGTTGAAGACAACAATCTCGAACCCGTCTCTTGGTAGTAATCTGAATAAAGCAGGAGGTGTTATGATGGACAACATGCAGCAATCCATGGACGCTGACGCCGAAGCACGTGCCATTGTTGGAGCGCTTATCCAAGCGTGGCCTGGTGGCTACGCCGCTGTGCGGATGTTTCTGGAAGATCTAACAAAGGCATGGCCTGGTGAGTATCACGATGAAATCGCTGAACGTGCACGCACCCATCTGCTGTATCACTGTGAGGATTGTGGGGTATTGCTTGAAGTCGATGATCGCGATCTGTTTCGTGATCTGGAGATGCTGCGTACGGGTGACGTTGATCCACAAAACATTGATTACCCAGAGTATAACAGTTGTACTGCCTGTTACCTGAAGCGGCTCCAACCCGAGGCACATGTGTGGCTGACGGAGCGAGAAGGACCAGATTTGTTTACGTAGCTTTGCGGGTGTGAGGAATGGTGATGTTGATAGATTAATGTGAAGTCTATTTGGCAAGGATTAGCAGATAACCATGTTTCACATGGGTTTATCTTCTTTCCTTGTCACTATATTTCTTCCCATCTTTGGCACAATAAACACATTGTTTGACACATCTAATCCATTTCTAGTGCCCGATATGCAGCACTAATCGTATCGCTGTAGAAACTCATGGTACGTACTATAGGAGAGAGCCGCATTATCATGTGGGTGTATGACACAGCGCGGACCGTCATACATCCTGTGGGAATCCCGACTACATCTCCTGGCGTGTTGAGTCAATGTCGTCTGCCGATGGTGCTATACCATGTTGAGCAAAGCGACCATAGAGCGGTGTTCGTGGAGGTGCTGGTTGTGTAAGAGAACGTTCTACACGCGGTGCAATTCGGGCAATAAGTCGTAATTGATCAGATGGTGAGAGCTGTTCAACGAGTGCCAAAACTTGGTCAAGTGTGATATGTATGTTGGGTGTTGCGGCCATACACAATGCTCCTTCAGCTAGTTCTTGTATGTACTGGTCTACCTGCCGCGAATGCTCACTATCCAAGTGTATCATATCACTTTGTGACGAAGTAGACTGGCTTCTTGAAAGAAATCTGTTCTGTCATTTGGTAATTCTTCGCGCTGGTGACATTGACCGACAAAACATTGATTATCCAGAGTTTGAATAGAGAGGGATGACAGTGGGGTTGTGAAGATGAAGATTTGTGATAAGGTTTTGTAGAGCATGTACATCTCCACTACAACCATGCTATACTTCCATCTTATAGGTTTCGCTTCCAGAAGCTCGAGGTTTGGTGATGTTAATTGAACAGAGTGTTCTAAAGGGCCGCTATCGTATTGCTCACCCAATGGAAGAAGGCGGCTATGGGAAGGTCTATCGGGCGTATGATCAGGGGCTTAAAATAGATGTCGCGATCAAGGAGACATTGTACGAGCATGCTGATTTCGTAAAGGGTTTTCAGCGTGAGGCCGAGATGTTGGCACCTCTTCAACACGAGGCGCTACCCAAGGTTTTTGATACGTTTACGTTGGCAGATCAAGCGTACATTGTAATGCGATACATCGAGGGCGAGAACCTTGGTGATTACCTCAAACGACAAGCGGAGAGGCGTGTTGATGTGTCAACTGCGCTTACCATTGTCTTGCCTGTCCTCGATGCGCTTGAATATCTCCACAGTCAACAACCGTCGCCAATTATCCATCGTGATATCAAACCGTCGAATATTCGCCTTACACCAGATGAAAACGTCTTTCTGGTCGATTTTGGTATATCCAGAGCCTCTGATACCACCACATCTACCACTTCAACACCACGCGCAATGACGGCAGGCTTCTCGCCTATCGAGCAGTACGAGCAAGATGATCCGGTTGATGAACGCTCAGATATCTATGCGCTGGGTGCGACCCTTTACTATATGCTCACTGGTTTTGTTCCACATGCGGCAGCCAGTCGCATCAATGTGGATCCCGTTTCACCATTGCACGAAGTAGAAAACAGCATCTCGCCTCGAATGAGCGAGGTGGTCGCCAAGATGATGGCTATCCGTGCGGCTGACCGTTATCAATCAATCAATGAGGTGCGTGAGGCGCTTACTACCGTTGCCACTCCGGCCCCAAAGATTGTTCCGGCACCGCGTGATACTGCGCCACCTTCATGG
>JBCDFA010000282.1:0-10520 GCA_039178835.1 Chloroflexota bacterium | reverse complement strand
TCGAAGGCGGTGGGGTGTCTCGCGTACACAATCCGTAGCGGCGGTTTGCAACCGCCGTATGATGTAGTGACTATGTCGTCAGGATTAGCCTGATCGTATGAAGAGCCAGGCGCGGCGCCCTGTGAACCCGCATAGGAGTGTGGGTAACACATACTACGATTGGTATGGATGCCTTCGACAAGCTCATTCGGTGGGGTTGGTACGATCCTAAACCCCACCGCTCCCCCGAATTCGCTGCTCCAGCGCCACCGTCGATGCAGCAGGCTCAACTCCGAGGTGCGTCGAGAGCGCCTCCACACACCGCCGGTATGCCCGCAGTGCCAGCGCCCGATTATCCTGCCGCGTGTGTGCCACCATCAACGCGCAGTAGGCTCGTTCCCAGCACGGATCACGCTCCACGATCTGTTGACAGAGGTTGATCGCTTCCTCGTACTCTGCGCACTCAATCAGTGCTGTTGTGAGTTGATCAGCGGTACGCAGGTAGAGCGCCAGAAGGCGGTCATGTGGCTCACTGGACCAGCTTTCATACAACGCGTCGGGGAGATAATCACCACTGTACAGTCGAAGGGCCGCACGTAGTTGCGTTATGCCATCCTCGGTATGACCTTCGTCGAGTGAGCGCATACCCTGTTCGCAGGCCTTCTCAAACTCGACATAATCAAGGTGGAGATCTGCTTCAGGCCGGAGTCGATAAGCGCTACCCTGGCGCACAATAAAGGAAAAGGGATCATCGGTGCTACGATACGGTTCCAGTGCTTTATTCAGTGCATTAAGTGCTACCTTAAAATCGCGCATTGCGGCCTCAGGGCCAAGGTGTGGCCAGAGCATCTCGACGATTTCATCGCGCTGGAGCCAGCGCATAGGATGTGAAATCAATAGTTGGAAGAGTTGGCGGGCTTTGTCGCGTTGCCACTCACGCCCTGCGATCTCATGTGTACCACGCCACACACGGAAGCTTCCCAATGTTTGCACCCGCAACTGATACCCTGGGTGCACCTCAATATCGGGAAGGCCAATCGTTGCCAACGCACGCGCAGCATAATCGCCCTGATTACCATCACGTGCTGCCACAAGCAACGGCACCAGCCAGCGCCAATCCGGTGGCCCAGTCAACGTCGGTCTGGTCAGTAAGAAGTCATATTGGTGCGTTTTGCAGAGGCTGAGCAGCTCATGCATGTGAGTCAGCGCATGCTCACGTTGTTTGAGTTGATGGTATGTCAGCGCAAGCCACAGACGAGTTGTGGCACAACCAAAACTATCACCACAGTCCTGAAAGGTGCTAAGGACCCGTGTGAGTGTCTCGACAGCCTTATCAAGCTGTACTGCCAGCACATAACTTGCTCCGAGTGCCAGTTCGATCAGCCCTGTGATCCACTGATCCCCGGCCCACTGGCTAATCTCCATGCCCTCGTGCGCGGTCTGTTCTGCCGCCGCCAACTGCCCGCCAAAACCATAGGCACGGGTTAACCCCAACAACGCCTCGGCCCGGAGTCGCCGTACCGCCAGTTGATCACTGAGCGCAATCGACTTCTGATAGCGTCCAATCGCCTCGTCATGAGCCATCGAGGTGTGCTTTGACAAGGTATCTGTTCGCAGTTGCCAGGCGTGTCCAAGACGCATATGTGCAACTGCTGTAACAAATGGTGAAACAAGCTGTCTACCCAACTCAACCCCCTCATCGGCCAGAGCGAATGCGCGATCTCCATTCCCACAAAATGCCTCGATTAACGACAACAACAATACCGTCTCACGATGACCACGCGGCGAATGCGGTTGTCCACGTTCTATAGACTGTCGTTCAGCGCTGACCAGAGGCTCCAATGCAGTGCGAGCTTCCTGCAGACGACCAGTACGGAGCTTCACTCGCACGCTCAACATATCTACGCCGGGTCCCTCCTCACGCAATGTGCGCGCCTGATCACACAACACTTCCGCCTCACCCGGCTTACCCATATTGAGCTTATTTTCGGCCATCAACTCCAGCAAACGCACTCGTGCATGTCGATCATTGATGCCGTCGGTAAGCCGGATGGCCTCTTGCAAGAGGTGTTCAGCCTGAGTCGGTTGTATCTGATCGAGATAGACGCGTGCCTGTCCTCGCAATGCACGACTCTGTCCGGCCAGATCACCTTGCGTTTGCCAAACCTGTCCTGCCTGCTGATACCACGACAATGCCTTCTCAAACTGGCTACGTAAGCGGTAGATATCACCCAGATAGGCATGCAAGTGTGGCTGATCGGCCAGAATATCAACTGGGAGCGTATCGATCCAGTGTAATAATATGTCTAAACGACCGTTACGGATCATTGTATCGCCGATGCGCTCGATAGCGGCGGTGGCATCGATGAATGCACGTGCGGATAGCCAGTGGTAGATGGCGGCTTCATCGTTGTGTTGTTCTGCAAAGAAGTTGGCGGCGCGGCGATGACGCACGTGGGTGTCAGGTAGATCATCGTGAGACTGCTGACGCAGGAAATCGTGGAAGAGATGGTGATATCGATAGACCTGCTCATCAACAGCCACCATGAAAAGATCAAGACTGTGCAACTGGCCCAGGATAGTGGCGCTGTTATCGGCTGCACGTACAGCATCGCATACATCTGGTGTAAGCTCGCGCAGAATAGCAGTTTCACGCAGAAAATCAGCAATCTCTACGGACTGTTGGCTGACCACATCGTGTGCAAGGTACTCAAACAGCGTGGCCAGGGAAGGCTGATCGGTTTGGGGCAGGTTGGCGCTACGCGCCGAGGGCCTACCACGCATGCCTTGCCAGATAAGTTGTAGCGCAATGGGCCAACCCTCGGTTCTGTTGGCCAGCGTAGCGACTTCTGCCGGACTGATCTGCATTTCGTAGGTGTTGGCAAAGAGTGTTGCAATCTCATCCGGTTGGAACGCGAAGTCTTCACGACCTAGCGCGAGTATTTCGCCACGTGCTCGCCAGCGGATCAGTTCCCGGTCATCAATCGGGTAACGTGTTGCTAGCACCAGATGTAGGCCGGGTGGCATGTAGGCAATCAGTCGTGTGGTGAGAGCATGGATTTCGGGTATATGCGCCACAAAGTGATAGTCATCAAGAATGAGCAGTGCCTCGTCGTTGAGTTGCTCATCAACGGCATTAAGCAGCACATCGAGCACCTGCGACCATGCTGTGCTGCTTTGTTCATCGTGACATTCCTGTAGCAGTGCTCGTGGCAGAGCGGAGAGGTCTGGCCAGCGCTGATGGAAGGCCCCAATCAGATAGGCCAGGAAGCGATGGGGATCAACATCTTCTTCGGTGATGGTGTACCAGCAGATAGGTGCGTTAGATGCAGCCAGGCTGGTGAGTGCGGTGGTTTTGCCGTATCCTGCGCTGGCCTGCAGGATGGTGACACGATGATCAAAGGCTTCCTGGAGTCGGGCGACGAGCGCAGGGCGAAACAGAACCCGACGGTGTGGGCGCGGTGGCGTGAGTTTGGTTTGGAGCAAAAAGCGTTCGTGGCGCATCGGTGCACCCGATATGGTTGTAGGGAATACTAAGCTTCATTGTATCACAGGGAATGTTGTTTAGGCGGTGTGAAGGTGGTTCTCTTTATCTTGGTGGTAACCGAGACGGCGGTTGCAAACCGCCGCTCCATACCAACAACCAGTGTTCTGCGCTCTTCGCTCTGTTTTCTTCCGTTCTGTACCTCTGTGTTAAGATCAAAGAGCGTGACCGTTTGGGTAGGTGTTTTGTCAGGGCGGGCCGCCACCCTAAAACCCCCGGCCCAGGTGCCGTGTCCTGTGGATCTGCAAGGGAATGCCAATGCCAAGACCATGCTTGGGGTGTAGGAGTTTGCCACTTTCCTCTTCCACGGCGGTTGCAAACCGCCGCTCCACAAATGTTCTCTGTTCCAATGCTTCATACTTGCCTTCGCGTCTCTGTCCCTCTGCGTCTCTGCGTTAACTTATTCTCCGCTCCATCGCTCCATCGCTCTCTGCTCAACACTTACGGACTGCCCTGTTTCGCTGGTTGCTTCGACGATAAACGCCACAGGGAGGGATAGGCATAACTGAGTAACAAAAAGAAAACACCAAATCCAAAGAAGAGCGCAATACGCCATAAGGCATCGACATAGGCAAAATCGATTAGGAATAATTTTGCTACTACCCCCAATAGGGTTATTAGTGCGGTGTAGCGGACGACATCATTGCGATACCACATACCCCATACAAACAGAGCACTGGCGTAGCCACCCCAGACCGCACTCACCACCGCCTGTCCATTCGCAACGCCGTGCAACTCACTGAAGATCCAGCCCAGGAAGGCAATATGTAAGCTCACAAAGTAGACGAATCGTTCTTCTGTAGTACGCAGCCAGCGCAATACCAGCAGAAATATACCCATCATGCCAAGTTCAATCAGGGCTTCACTATTGAGAATGGGTGTTCCTGTCTGTGTGAGGAGATGCGGGACAAGCCGCAGCCCCACCACCAGCGCGAGCGCGTGTCCGATGAATGTGGTCCAGCGTTGTGTCCAGCGTGTAGCTGCCCAGTGCAAAATGAGCACTTCGAGCAGTAAGGCACCTGTCAGTGCCAAGCCATGGAAGAGTAATGGGAGTGCAGCCGTCACCAAAAGTGTCGCAGTGATGAGGTGGGTTTGTTTGATGCTGTCAGGTATTGGTTGGTGGCGTACAAGCCAAAATACACCACCAAAGATGCCCGCCAGACCAAGCGTAATCCAACCCCACGCCTGTTGCCCTACCAAAGGCCATAGTATTGTAGAAAGAAATAAACTTACAAAAGGCGTTACAAGCGTTAATGTACAGATGTCATAGTTGCGGATGGCTGCAAAGCCCTGCTGATTGTCAAAGAGGCCCAGTGTTGTGTTGCGCCATCGAGTCGGATTGTGGCTGTGGAGTATAGTGCGAACAACAGGAACGATCCAGAAGAGCATGGCCATATAAACGATACCAGCCTGTATTACCCATGTATCAAATAATGGTATATCAAACTGTAGGAAGATGGAAAGTGCAGCAATCAACCATCCACCGACGACACTGATCCACAGTATAATACTCCAGCCGCGATGCACATACAATGCGATAGTGCCAGTCAACAACAGACAGGTATAGCCCATAAGCCCGACCACATTGCTATCATCGGTGGGGAGCAAAAATGGTGTTGCGAGTCCGCCGAGCGCACCAATAACCGCAAGCATACCATCGTCCTGCCGCATTGCAAGACCGAACGCGCCGATAGTGACACAAACCATAAATGCGAGCGCTATTGGATGCGGAATGAGCGCGTACATTTGATAGGCAGCAAACCCTGTAAGATAGTAAGATACCAGTGCACCGCCCATCAGTACTGTTGCAAGCTTTGGCCGCTGGGCGTTCAGCCAGATACCGACACCGAGCAGAATCGTCGCCATCGTGAGCCCCATACCTACTCGAATGGGTGGCGTAATCAAACCACGGTCGATAGCAAGTTTGAAGAGCAAGGCCAGAGCTAGCAATACCAGTGCTATACCGATTTTGTTGAACCAGAACTCACCGCTGAACAGGTCATCAAAGGTATTGCGGTTATTTGGTTTTGGTGCTGCAGACGGCTGATTTGGTTGCGGCGTAGCTGGTTTTGGTGCTGGCGGTGTGCTCGACATAGGTGGTGAAGATGGTAGCAGTGGTGCTGTGGTTGCGCTCTGGGGTGCAGTAGAAAGTTGTTGACCGAACAGTGTTTTTTCCAACTGTACGACGCGCCTTGCGAGATCGCCAAGACGAGCTTCATGATCAAGATTGGTATGACACTGTCTGCAAATATGTGTGTTGGCATCGTTTTCGTGGTTACAGGTTGGGCAAAGTTGTTTTCTCGACATAACGTCCCCTCATAGGTCATAATGCGATTAACGTTTGTCTGCTATCCTCGAATATCATGGGGCGCATATACTCTCATCTTGTTTAGCGACTTTGATAACCGTACTACAATGAATGATGATATGCTAATTGTTTCCATAAACGTTCGATAGAGAACATTTTGACATAGTCAGTTGGAGGAGTTTTGGAGAGAAAGTAATCGCATTTGTTTGAAGATGCCAGTTGCAAAGGATACCCTTGATGTCTGTTTTAAACATAATCGATCAGCTCGAAGCTGCAGCGTTGAACGCCTGGCCTGCATTCCAACAAGTCTTAGCTGATGGATGGCTGGTGCGTTTTGCCGATGGCTACACGAAACGTGCAAACTCAGTCAATCTGTTGTATCCGACTACACCACCAGACGATGACTTGATCGCCTGGTGTGAACAACTCTTTCGGAAACAAAACCTGCCTCCCATCTTTCGGATCGTCGAGCGTTCCGAGACACAACGACTCGACACCTTACTTGATCAGCGTGGGTATCAGTTGCGTGATCGCTCGGTGGTGATGTCCTGCGACGAGGCTTCGCTGGTGCTCCCAACAACGTCGCACAAAGAGATCACCACGCTCTCACTTGATGAGTGGTTTCTGCTCTTCTGCCAACTGAGCCATACCTCTGAACACACACAGCATACCCATCGTCGTATCCTGGAGCATATCGTACCGCCATGTCTCTTTGCCACAATCGTTGATGAGGGGCAGCCGGTTGCATGTGGGATGTGCGTGTTGGAGCGGACCTACTGTGGTTTCTTCGATATCGTCACACATGCTGACTATCGCGGACGTGGGTATGGCACGCAGTTGATGAGTGGGATGGTTGTGTGGGCGCGGGAGCACGGCGCACAGAATTTTTATTTGCAAGTGGTTGAAGAGAATGTGCCTGCACGCCACTTGTACCACAAACTAGGTTTTCGCGATACTTACCACTATTGGTACCGTATGTAAGCTGTTGCAATCTGCTACACTCACTATTGTGCCCTGCCTTCGACAGGATCAGGCTTTGCACCTCCTTCCCTCTGCGCCTTTGTCGCTCTGTGTCTCTGCGTTAAATGAGCGTATAGTCTAGCCTAATCAGGGATGGTGTTTTCTGTCAGGGCAGACCACCGCCCCGACACCCCCGGCTAGGGCGTTTGCACCCCCTAACCGTGGCCGTCACCCCCTGTGGTGATGGCCCAGGGGCAGTGGCGCCACCAACGCAGCCTGAGCCTGTCGAAGGCGGTGGGGCGTGGGCACTGCACCCACGAACACACTCCATTGGTGCGACTACATCGTCCACATGCATGCAAAACACCAATACCTGACAAGGTGTAGAACATGATGAGTGTGCATACCTCCAGGAAGATAACTAAACGAAAGCATGCATTACTTCCACAAGGCCCTAATCACTCCCTTTTGGATGCACGCTTCATCCAGATAATCAAGTGCTCTCCATCTTCTTCGACTCGATCCACTTCACAGGCTGTATCTCTACAGCGCAATCTCGTCGTTTGTTACGCCGTTTTTTACCACTGCCCTCAGAGATTTTGCGCTTTTCTACACGAAATGTAATCCGCTGTCTGTCTTCCAATGAAACATCTGCAGCTACATGATTAACCTGATAGGGATAGCGATTGCCATCAACATCCTCCACATACCCGACCTGATCGTCCGTTGCGAGAGTCTGTATGACACCATATTGGTCAGGTGTTATTTGTACAGGTTCTGGAGTCGATGATTCTTTCTTGGGTGCTGGCAAACAGGGTGGAGGTTCATACCCTAATACTTGCCATGGCCCCGGCAACACTGGTCGATTTACATATTCATTTACTGTATCTCGTTTGTTTTTTAGCTTATCAGAGATACAACCTTTTTTCCTCTGTCGTTCAATCTCCATATAGCGAGTACTATCTTGTGCTGGTGTATATGTTTGGTCATACCCTGGGCCTGGCCAAGCCAACAAGCAACGTAACATTTGTATTCTTGGAAGTTCATCGAATTCAACATCCTGTAATCCATAGTGTTTCATTACGTATTGCTGAAACGCAGTAATACAGTGGTCTTGTAGCGAAGCTGACATTTCTTTATCGCCTGTAATCCAGTTAGCATCAGTGTCAAAAAGGGATGCATACCGTATTTGCCGCTCGCTATGAATAACTTGGATGTTATCAAAACGGATTGATCCCATTCCAAGAGGTTTTCCCATACCTAGTTTAAATCGATACGATGGCTTACTTGCTAGATTCAGTGTCCAAAGTAATACTCCCAGTTCAATATTACTCAAATTTTCAAAGCGAATATAGGCTTGAAATGATGCTCCTGGCGCTAAGGGTCTTATTCTCGTATATTGCTTTGGGGCCTTTTCTATTCTCTGATGATCTGTCTCTGATATTCTTTTAACCCAAGTTTCACTGATATATTGACGTGACTGTTCTTGATGCCAATACAACTTATGTCCTCGAATAACGGTATCTTGGTTGGGTGTTTTTCCATAGTGCATGAGATTGTTTGGTTGCTCATCTTCTTGCACCAAATAATGCTGAAAGGTTGTCGGTTTGGGACTCGCCAGAATGCGTGGCGTCAGATATGGCTTCTCTTCATTAAGATATTTGACAGGTGATGTGAGAAACGCGTCATCAATAAATACACGACCAGCATAAGAAGGGCGTTTATCTTGACGTTCACCATCGTCCGTTGGAACATAGCCGAATATTACTTCTGCCAGATCAGTGATCGCTGGATCACGTAAATCAGATGGCACAAAATCATAAGGGGCATGTAAGTAGGGTAGCCGGAAGTTTTGTGCTCTTCCAAAAAATCGAACCTTTCCATCCGGACTGAGCAAGAAAAACACTGGTTCTCGTTCCCCATCGCGGAGCATGCCATCTCGTTTACGACAGTTCGATTGCGGCTGATCTTTGCAAAATGCGCGTTCTTGCCACTGCGAGATTTGATCATCATCATGAAATCGGTCTATAATCGCTTCATCGACTCGATGTGTTGTAAGGGTATCGTGAAGAAAAACAAATTCCATTTTTTTATCTGGCATGTGGCCTGTAAGGACGAGCACTCCTTCTTGAGGCGTTTCTTGCGTTTGTTGAAAGCTTGCCTGTGTAACAGCCCGATAGCGAAGATACATGTCAAGATGTCGTGGATTCTTAGGGAAAAAGTGATCATTAACCGTATCTAAGTTGACATAGATGCGACGGTGTTGGTATTTCCACTTTGGTGTTCGGAAGGCACCTCTTCTATCATACAGATCCTCAGTCATTCCGTTCGTTTCAGGTATTTGGCTTCGTTTGATACGACCAGACTCGCATTCTTCTATAACATATTTCCCAGAAGATGATCGAACAAGAAAACCTGTATGAGCAGATGTTCCATAACAGGGAGCACGTGGATGTGGTACGCGTTGTACGTCACCATACTTTTGTACAAAAGAGTCGCTATAGTCTTTCTTCATTGTTTGATCAGCCAATGTGCGAAAGAAGGGTTGTCGTTTGGTTACGCGGGTTATTTTGCTATGACTAACAATCTCCACCAATGAACGAATCATACCGCGTAAACTGCTTCCTGGTATCGCTAATCTTTCACAGAGAGTGAAAAATTGTGCATAGTATGTTTTTTGTTCATCATCTAACGTATCGAACGGTTTTTCTCCAATATTGGGAAAAATGTCAGTGTCTAGACCTGTGCGAATGTAGATCGGAGAGTCAGCAACGAGAGTAGCAGTGATATATCCAGTATAACGCTGAGGAAAGTAGCAATCGTGTCTTACTAAGTGTAAATGCTCTTGTTCATTTCCTTCTGTATAGGTTTTAACGCATTCGTCTGACGACAAAGTTGGTGCAGGTAGAACATCATCTGGAAGTTCCACAAAATTGTAGGGCGCAATGGCTTGTCGATTATCTGCTGGACTACTTTTCTTTGTGATATCACGTTTGTGTTTAGGATAGTTTGTCATTTATTTCCTCCTTCTTCATCTGCTAGTGTTGATGTTTGACCTTCTTCTGGCTCCAGCACCGCCACAAGCCGACTGTGTGCAATCCGTACCAGCCCTGTGTCTGAGTCTGTCTGGAGGTAGTGTCGAACCCGAAGCCGTGCGCGTTGTCGCCTATATTTGCAAAGGTCTTCACCTGGGTGAGGTGTGTTTGGCGTTTGTTTGATAGGCGGAGTATGCCGGATACCGCGTGATCCTTCTGTTACTGAGAGAAAGTTCTCTGCCGTAGTGGTTGCAGTAGTATCCTCTAGTTGATTGCCCCACAACAACTGTTCCTCATCGATATAGTCTGTGGCGCTGCGTGTATCGTCATCGTAGCGCAACTGCGCCTGCCATCCGGCGGGGCCGCGCCAGAGTAGCAGTTCTGCGTCTGCATGAAACAATCGACACTGTTGCAGCAGTTCCCAGATGAGCCACGGTTCGTGAGTAGTAGCATCAAGAGTCAACTTATCCTGATCATATTGACCCCAGATAACACCACGTTCGGTGTGAGCAAGCAACCACCCCTGTGGGAATTGCTGTGCTTGTGCCTCGGTTGTGAGCCAGTCCTGCACCGGCAGTTCTGTGGATGGTGCGAGGAGGCCGAGATCGTGAAGCGGGCCGGCCAGCCCGGCACCGTGACGATCGCGACGAACATGGCCGGGCGGGGCACGGACATCAAACTCGGGCCGGGGGTG
>JBCDFA010000281.1:0-10587 GCA_039178835.1 Chloroflexota bacterium | reverse complement strand
GTTGTTATTCAGATGCTTCGTCGTTAGATGCTTTTTCTTCACCAACACGTTGTGGCTCAACACCTTCTTCGACTTCTCCATCAGCCTCTTCTTCGGCTCGTACCTGGGCAAGATTAGCAACCAGTTCATCTTCTGGAGTTATGATTGTCACCTTGTCAGGTGGCGTAATATCTGCTACATGAATAGTCTTTTCAAAACTATCAAGCACACTAATATCTACCTCAACATGTGAGGGAACATTTGAGGGAAGTGTCTGGATTTCGATAGCACTCAAAATCTGGTTGAGCGCCGCCTGGTTGCTCTTGACCAACTCTGACTCACCAATTAGTTGGATTGGCACTTCTACGGTCATTTCTATGAGCAAGTCGACTACATGAAAATCGACATGCAACACGTCCTGTTTCACGGGATGTCGTTGTAATACATGTACAAACGCTGATTGCGGCTTTTGTCCAGGAATAGAAAGCTTAATCAACGATGTCCGACCAGCCTGCTTCAACAAATCTGTAAATTCACGCGCATTCATTTGTACTGTGTACGGACCAACTCCTTTTCCGTACACAGTTGCAGGGAGAATACCCTCTTTTCGTAAGCGATTGACTTTTTTCCCGGTAACAGTACGGGTTTCGAGCTTTAATTCAAAATCTTGTGACATACTTTTTGTACTCCATGTGAGCTGCACATACCTTCGCATAAGCTAAGGGCATTGCCCGCTAGCTCCAAACAAAGAACAATACCATAGAGTGTAACTTGTTGCAAATAGTGGTGTAATTATGAGCAGCGTACAATCGCATCGGTCATTCGGGCAGCACGTACATTCATCTGAACATTGTGTACGCGCACAATATCCACTCCTGCCTGAATAGCAAGTACGGTTGTAGCTGCTGTGCCCTCATCACGTTCATGCGTCGGTAGGTTAAGTGTGAGACCAATAAAAGATTTACGAGAGGCACCCAGTAAAACAGGAAATCCTAAACTATGTAGTTCAGGTAATTGACGCATAAGGGCAAGGTTCTGCTCAGGTGTTTTCCCAAAGCCAATCCCTGGATCAATAATAATAGCCTGTCGAGGTATGCCACAGGTCTGTGCATAATCGATACTTTCACACAACCCTGTCAATATCTCAGTTAGCAAATTCTGATAGGCAACATCAGTGTAGTGGCCACCCAGCGAACCAATAGTTGGTTGAGCACGCCGATTATGCATGAGAATGATTGGAACTTGACGTTCTGCCACCAGTGTTGCTAGTGGTTGATTCCATTCCCCATCTGCGGTGCGCAAGCCCCAGATGTCATTGACCATGTGTGCACCTGCATCAAGGGCAGCCGTAGCTACCTCAGTGTGATACGTATCAACAGAGATAGGTACAGCCATCTCACTGACAATGGCAGTAATAGCAGGAACAACACGCTGTAGTTCTTCTTCAACAGTGACAGCGGCAGCACCAGGACGAGTCGACTCACCGCCAACATCTAATATGTCTACACCCTCATCAACAAAACGTCGCGCCTGTTCTACAGCCTGTTCAACCACATCGCCATGGTCCTGCATTAGCCCGTCAGAGCTAAACGAATCAGGGGTTATATTGATGATACCCATGACATATGTACGTTTGCCCCACGCAAACTGATGCCCTGCTATTTCAAGTATTGTAGAATCCATCGGGAATATCTCTTCAGTGGTAGTTTAGGTAGTAGTATTCATTTCATCATCAGCTTGCGTGGCTTCTATCTCCAAAATGAGATCACGCTCACGCTGATAGGTTTTCCATGCTACCCATAACAGCCACGGGATCAGTATTGGCCACCAGGGACGTAGGGCGTTGAGATTATCCCAGAATAAGCGAACAGGAGCAAGTACCTGAATATCAAATATTCTTTGAATAAGTGAGTGGGTAGTTTCCGGTTCTTCAGGCGGTTCAGGGAGTTTACGTGACAAGAACGACTCGGGTAGCACACGTGATAGCATATTTTTCATGGATAACTCCATATAAATCTGGACACACATCGCATCAAAGATAATTAAATAAACAAATCATTCACTACACAAAGCACTATTTCAATCCATGACCGTTGGACTATTGGTGATATTGCTATAATACAAACACAACCTATCACTTCCATCTATGTGATCCTTCATCACACACTACAACGAACCCACGGGGGCCAACATAGCACTTCAACACAAGCGCTGTGGATGACATTTCCTCGTTACTACTACATAACGGAAAGGAGGTGAATTATGATACAGCGCCTATCTCGTTTTTGCACATATATCTTCGATAGTATATCACAGCCATATACGTATTATGCCTGTATGCTATCTTCAGTGTTGTCGATTCTTGCATATCGTGTAAAGTTGTGGGGCAAACGAAATGTTTGGTCCGCACGACCAGCACAGGGTCTTACCGAGTATGGTCTTATTTTGGTCCTTATTATGGTTGTTTGCGTAGTTATTATTGGTACAACCGGTAAGACCATTAGCGAAGTATGGTATAACAAATTGATTTTACGTATGCCATAATTTGGTCTTTCATTTTGCAATTGTTGTGTAGCACAAGCAGCATCGAGTTTCGACGCTGTTTTGTTATCCATCCCAAAATCTTCTGTCATGAACTACTTTTGATAGAGAGTGAGTTACGGGCCGCGTGGTGCGACGCGGAGGGTTTGTTCAGCACGATAGGTTACTAGCCCTGGTGGACCCCTCCGAACACGGCGTACAAGACGTCGATGCGACACATCAACATCAACTGCCACATCTGTGCGTGCCTGACTGAAGTAAGCTGCGAGTGAGGCAGCTTCATGCAAAGTACGTTCGGGAACTTCTTGTCCATCGCTTTTGATAATAACATGAGCACCTGGAATACCCTGCACATGAAGCCACAGATCGTCTGGGTTGGCCAATTTGAAGGTTACTTGTTCATTTTGGCTTACACTACGGCCTGCATAGATTATGTAGCCATCCTCGGAAATAAGACGTAGGGGCTTCTGACGACGTACTTTGGGTGTTTTGTTCTTACCTTTGGGGGGATGTATATAGCCTAGTTCAATAGCTTCCCGCGAGATATCTTCAATCTGTTCAAAGCTTTCGGCAACCGACAACAATGCTTGTAACTCATCAAGCCCTGCTAGCATAGCCTCGGTTTCTTGCAAACGTTCCGGTACATTTTCCAGTGCCCCCTTAGCTTTATCGTAGGATTTGAAACGTGCCTGTGCCTCTTCAACCGGTGTATTTTTTGGGTTGAGGGTAATGGTATGTCCATCTACTTCCAAAGTGGTTTGTTGCGACTCGATAGCATGCAAAAAGGCAAAGATCATTTCACCTTCCCAACGAAGGTGTTCTAATTCTTTGGCTCGCTCTAACTCACCTTCTAACTGACTTTGCTGACGCTGTAGTCGTTTGCGCTTCTCGCCAAGAACTTCTTCGAGCGCTGCACGACGTTGCTGATGATCAGAAAAATGTTCACGCGACATGTAGTAGCGTTCGACCGCGCGACTAATACCAGCCTGTGGTTCTACTTGGTCATAGTGTGTCAGTATGTATGGAGCAAAAGCAACAGGCCCAGTCTCACCAACTGCAACACATGGCTCTGCAGGTATATTCCAAATGGACTGGAGTGCTGTTGCTAATTGTTCCCACGGTAAATCTGGTGTCAGCGAAATCTTCGATTGCTTCAGACAGCGATATACCACTTCACGTGCGAGTTGCGGCGATACTCCACGGTAGGTCTGAACCATAAGACGTGCAAGATCATCCTGCTGGGCTTGCTCATGTGCCTCTATAAGTCCTTCTGCTGTCGCATGTCGTGGATCACGTTTTTGTTGACGTGGAGGCAATTCATAGGGTTCACGAGGTTGGAGCGGACGTCGACTCATTGCTGGTGCAATATGTCGTACACACTCTAAAATAATATTATCATCGTTCACAAGGATGATATTGCTGCGACGCTCGACTACTTCAATAACCAATTCGGTCCGTGATAAGGTATCAGAGGAAAGGAACTCCTGCTCCATCACCTCTTCATTTGGTGCTTCTTCATCTGTGATCATCTCGTCATCATCTGTCACATTGCGCGATAACGCACCTTTGGCTATACTTAACACCATAACTCGCTCAAGATCTGGCTGTTCAAGCGCAACGATGCGACCACCAAGAATGTACTTTCGGAGTAAGAGTAACAAAGGCGATTCTGCTTGCACACCACGTGAAGGACGTGTTTCACTGAGATGGACACGCGCAAACTGGGGATGGGCCGAAAGAAGCACATGATGACGTTGTCTATTGGCATAGACTTCTAATGCAACACTTAATTCATTCGGTAAGATGACTCGCTGAATACGACCACCAAGGATGGCGTGTCGTAGTTCATCAACAACTGCGTTAAACGTTAAGGTATCAAAATACATATGATATAGTATATCGCTTTACACAAAGTATTGTTTCAGTTCGGTACGATGTAAGTGAAATTATACCACGATGAAAAAGGAGCATCATGAGCGCAAAAGAACGCAATCCTCTTCTGGAAGGCTCAACCCCAAACCCATTACTGGTTGTTATTTCAGGTCCATCGGGGGTGGGAAAAGATACGTTATTGATGCGGATGCGTGAGTTAGGATTTCCCTTTCATTTTGTTGTAACTGCAACCAGCCGTCCAATCCGTCCCGGTGAGCGCGCTGGATACGACTATCACTTTGTTGACCAAGAACGTTTTGAAGAGATGATAGCCCAGGAAGAACTGTTGGAATGGGCAGAAGTGTATGGACACTACAAGGGCATACCCAAATTTGAAGTGCGCCGTGCACTCGATAGCGGTAGAGATGTTATCTTACGTATCGATACGCAGGGGGCCGAAACAATCCGGCAACTGGGGACCAATGCTGTGTTTATTTTTGTTATGCCAAGCTCATTTGAAGAGCTACGCAACCGCTTACAACTACGTCGTACTGAGTCAGATGATGAGGTGACACAACGGCTGAGTGTCGCTGAACAAGAAATGGCCAAGGTAGATCATTTTGACTATATTGTTGTCAATCACGAAGATCGGCTCGATGACGCTGTAGGACAAATACGCGCCATTATCGTGGCCGAAAAACAGCGCGTTTGGCCACGACATGTAGAATTGTAATACCGGATGTGTGAGCTTTCTGACGCATCCGAACCATATTCTAAAGAATATAGGCACAGTCTGCTAAAATAATGTCTACGAGCGTTGTTACATTGTACAGGGAGTGATGATGAATTTACAGGAACGTATCCAACAAGATGTGAAGAATGCTATGCGTAGCGGAGACAAAGCCCGACTCAGTGTGTTGCGTATGGCACTTGCATCACTTAAAAATGCCCAGATTGAGATAAGCAAAGAAGCATACGATGCTCAACAACAGCCTACCGCTTCAGCATCACCAGCGGTACTTAGCGAGGAAGCAGTACAACAGACGATTGCACGTGAAGTAAAACGGCGACGTGATGCCGAGGAGTCATATCGCCAGGCCAATCGTGAAGATTTAGCAGAACAAGAAGCTTCTGAGGCGGCTATTCTTGAAGAGTATCTACCCCAAAAGCTAAGTGCTGACGAGTTGCGCCCACTGATCCAAACGACAATTAGTGAGCTTGGTGTGAGTGGGATGGCAGATATGGGGAAAGTCATGCCCATCCTGATGCAAGAGTACAAAGAACGAGCAGATGGACGTTTGATTAGCCAAATTGCTCGTGAGATATTAAGCCAACAATCATAATAACGGGAACTTTGTGGCATTATTAAGCGTCTATACATACAACGCATCAAGATTCTGCCACACATTCCGTATTGTTCATTATCATCGCGATAGTCGTGAATTCTCGTCTGTAAATGTATACATATTAAGAGAGACATAAACAATTGTTTCAGCGTATGCGAAAAATGTCCCTTATACGACGATCCTATAGTCAGCGCAAAACACGTGCGGCTCTTACTCCTGCTGCAAAAGAGCGCCGTCAACGGGTACACCTAACACTGGCAACCGTCCTATTGGCTGCTTTGTTATGGGGTATTCTAGGAATTAATTTTGCTTTTGCGCCCTCCCTTGATGTTGAGGTGGGAATGCCCAGCCCTCGTGAAGTCATAGCACCACAAACAAAAACATTTGAAAGTGAATTTGAGACTAATGAAGCACGGATACAGGCTGCAGCAAACCCAGAACTGATCCAATATCGCAGTGATGCGACTATTATTGAAGAACAGCGTAATGCGCTACAATTGTTTCTGGATACAGTTACAAGTATACGGGAAAATGATTCGTTAAGCCGCGTTGATAAGACCAATGAGCTACGCGATTTACTTGCCAATTTGCTAACGAATGCTTCCCCAGAGTTAGCTCAAGACATTGTACGGTTAGATAGTAATGATTGGAATGAAGTACAGGATAGATCTGTTGCTCTCTACAACGAAGCTGTACAGGCACGTAATTATCAACTTCGCGAAGATGATGTACGCTGGATACGTGAAACTTTTCTCCCCTTAGCAAATCTGGGCAATGCTGAAGATCAACGTACCCTCATTATGGAGTTCAGTGGTGGCCATGTCCGTGCTAATCAGTTTTTTGATACAGAAGCAACCAGTCAACGCCAATTAGATGCACGCAATGCCGTTGAGCCAGTTCAGATCACTATCCAGAGAGGGCAAACTATTGTTCGTAAAGGAGACATCATTACTGAGAGAACCAAAGAAATTCTGGATATCTTCAATCTCACTGAAAGAGAGACAAACTGGCGGGGACTAGGAGGTACGGCTCTTTTGTGCGTTCTGATTGCCATGGCTTTTGGTTCATACATTGGCTTTGCACAACGTTCAATATGGTTGAACACACGTGCCTTGATCATGATATTTAGTCTGTTTGCATTCAATGTATTTGCAGATCGACTGCTATTTGAAATCTCAGCTACCCCTGAATGGTGGTACATCTTTCCACTGGCTGCCACAATATTGATTTTAATGCCACTCTTTAATTTATCACTAGCCCTCGTCACAGCCACGCTCTTGAGCGTTTTAATTGTTTTTGTGCATGACGGGACATTTGAACTAGGGGTCGCATTGTTGTTGAGTAGCATGGCTGGTATTTTTGTTGTGAAACGTGGCGAACGTTCTGTTGACTTTTTGCTTGCAGGTTTTGTTGTGGGGACAACAGTCATTATCACGAGATTAACATTCTGGTTGATCACCCCAGGCGACTTAATCTTTGAACAGTTCCAGCTTATTGTCATCTCTGGCCTCGTGAATGGGCTCCTCTCAGCGTTGTTGAGTCTTAGCCTTTACAATGTCATTGGTAATTTGGGAGGCATTACCACGCCACTCCAACTAATGGAGTTATCCCATCCCTCACAACCATTATTACGCAAACTCATGCTTGAGGCCCCAGGCTCGTACTATCACAGCATTGCAGTGGGCAATCTTGCAGAACGGGCTGCTGAGGCTATCAATGCCGATGCGCTCTTGTTACGTGTGGCAGCATACTACCACGACATTGGGAAAACAATCCGTCCCTATTTTTTCACTGACAATCAAAGTGAACGCGAAAATGTGCACAACGATCTCGATCCGCGAACCAGTGCCAAGATTATTGTTGAGCATGTATCTGAAGGTGCCAATATGGCACGGGCAGCTAGGTTGCCTGAGCAAATTATCGATTTTATTACGACTCATCATGGAACAACTACAATCAGCCACTTTTATCAACTTGCCTTACAACAAGAAGATAGTGTTAATATCGATGACTTCCGCTACCCTGGCCCGAAACCACAGACACGTGAACAGGCAGTGCTAATGCTTGCTGACTCTGTTGAAGCAACTGTTCGTTCAAAGTCACAAAGTGGTAAGCTTATCTCTTCACGACATGCAGAAACGAATGGGAATGGAAATGGACGCAATGGAGGTCAAACACTGGAAGAACTTGTGCGTTCGATCATTGATGAGCGTGTACGTAGTGGGCAGTTGGATGAAAGTCCTATTACGCTGCACGATATTGCCTGCATTCGCCAAGCATTTGTCAATTCGCTTCAGGGGATCTATCATCCACGAACAGATTATACTCCTCAAATTGTCAAACAAATATAGCCGTATATATGCATAAAATAGAGATACAGATTGACCCGCATGTGAAACAATCTATTGATACCATATTGCTCAGACAGGCCGTTCTCGCAACGCTTCAGAACGAGACTGTGTCAACTCCAGTCGAAATAAGCTTGCTGGTCACCAATGATGCGACCCTACATCAGCTCAATCGTGATTATCGTAATGTTGACGCACCTACGGATGTCCTTTCCTTCGCAAACGAAGACGAGCCCCCCTCACATCTCACACTACCCGGTATCGATACAACTCACATAATAAGATATCTGGGCGATATCGCTATTTCGTATGATCGAGTAATGGCGCAAGCGGCTGAGTATGATCATTCCCGCGAACGTGAACTCGCCTATTTGACAGTACATGGCGTTTTACATCTTTTAGGGTATGATCATGAGCGTGGCGAAGATGAGTCAGCCTCTATGCGTATGCACGAAGAGCGCGTTATGGCACAATTACATCTTCAGCGTACCCCCTGACCTGTTTTGCAACCTCAAAACTTAGTGTAGAATGCGGAAAGAAGAAAGCCTGTGTATGTTGGAATTGTTTCACTGTGTAATAACATACTATTACGCTGTGATAATGGGTACTTTTCCATGCTAGCCACACCACATCCACCAGACATAGATCAGCCTGACGTTGATGACTCACAACGTTCAGTGACACGCGCACTAACACTTATCGCATCATTTCGTTATGCTTTTATGGGGATTGGATATCTTATATGGACACAACGCAATGCCAAAATACACTGTGTCATTGGTGTGATTGCCGTTGTACTTGGGATTGTATTACCAATCAGTCGGGTCGAGTGGGCGGTATTGATTGTGACAATTGCACTCGTGTTGGCCATGGAGGGGGTCAACACTGCCGTTGAAGCTGTAGTTGATCTTGCATCACCAGAGTACCATGCACTTGCAAAGGTGGCCAAAGATGTTGCAGCTGGCACTGTGCTCCTTGCAGCGATAGCTTCCGTCATAGTGGGGATAATTATTTTCCTGCCTCATCTATGGACATTTGTATTGCAATGGCTACAGTTGTGAATATTCTCTTCCTTTCACCATACCCGCCATATCCACCATATGGCGGTGGAACGATGCGTATCTATCAACTTTTGCGTGGGCTGGCAACGCATCATAATGTCACCTGTTTAACTTTTGTAACTGACAAACAGGCTGAAGATGAACTTGGGCCATTGCGTAAGATATGTCGTGTCGTTACCGTGCATGGCCCACCACCACGCACACTGGTACAACGAGCCTGGACAACGCTCACCTCAAGGTATCCTGACATGGCTTTACGTAACGCGTCAACAGCCTACGCCGACACTCTTCGCCATCTGTTAACGACAACACACTTTGATGTTATACAGGCAGAGAGTATCGAAATGGCGGATTATTTGTTTATAGCTGACAACATCAACCAGCCATATAGATCTGTTAGTTCCAAAAAAACAGCCCATCCGCTTCTCATACTAGATCAATTCAACGCCGAGTTTGTACTGCAACAGCGTGCCTTTCTGACGGATATCAGGAAGCTAAAGCGGTGGTACGCTGCTGGGTATTCCTTCGCACAATGGCATAAATTGTGGCATTATGAGCGACGGCTACTTCAGCGAAGTGATGCAGTTGTTGCTGTTTCCGACGAGGATCGTCACACATTACACAGAATCTGGTCCAAAGCAACTATTCAGGTGGTGCCAAATGGCGTTGATACAAGCCATTTTCATCGACAGGTGTTGCGACATGAGCATGCCGGTTGGTTTTCGTTCGGGCAACCAACGCTTGTCTTTAGTGGAACACTTGATTTTCGGCCAAATATAGATGCCTTAATCTGGTTTGCCTATGAGGTACTACCACATATTCGGAACGCGATTCCTACCATTCAATTACTTGTTGTTGGTAAACGTCCCACACCTGCGATACAGCAACTCGCCACAGATAAAACAATCCATATCGTCGGCCCTGTAACTGATACCCGACCATATATTGCAGGTGCGGAGGTTTACATTGTACCAATGCGTATTGGTGGGGGTGTACGACTCAAATTACTAGAGGCACTGTCGCTCGAAACACCAGTGGTAAGCACCTCCATGGGAGCAGAGGGAGTCACGGGTCTTCACCATAATGCGCAGTGTTGGCTTGCTGACGAGCCATACCAATTTGCCCAAACGGTTGTGCGTGTTCTCCAAGATAGCACTACACGCCAGCAGGTAGGGGCAGCAGGGCGTAGATTAGTTCAGCAATCGTATGATTGGTCGGTAATTGTTCCAAAGCTTGAAATGCTGTATACAAGTATGATACGGTAATGTGCCAAATCGATAACAGATATGGCCTACAGACATCACGTTTTCGCATAAAGTGAGGGGCATTATGAGCAACAATGAACGGCAACAACGCATGATTGAGCGTCTCCAGGAAGATGAACGACTGCATGAAAACCTCACTGACGCAACTGCTTTGGTCTTAATCGAGTGGGCTACT
>JBCDFA010000280.1:0-10609 GCA_039178835.1 Chloroflexota bacterium | reverse complement strand
TTGATGCAGCTACATTAAACATACCTGAGAGTATTGTCATTCAGAACAAAGCCCTTATATATTTTTTTGCAGCCCGTCAAATGACTATTGAAAGTAGTAAGAATGCAACAGAAATCATATGCCTCTATACAAAGGCTATTGAACTTGAACCAAATTTTGCTGCAGCATACAATAATTTAGGTTTAACTTTAGTGAAGTATAGATCTCAAGTAAATTATAACCCTTTGCTTAACAGTGATGAATATATTGCGTCACTTTCCGAAATTAGTGAATGATTAAGCAACATAGGTATCATCAATAATTCTCCATATCCACTATTTCAAGAAGCTATAAATATTCAGCCGAAATGGTTAATTCCGAAGTACAATCTAATAGCTATCAGTTGGGGAGAAAATTCAAATCGAGATAATAAAAAAACAAGGAATCAACTTAAAGAATTAATACAAGAAGACCCTAATCTTACGGGAGCCCATATTTTGCTCGGAAATATTGCTTTTGAGGAAAACAATTACGAAGAAGCAATTATGCATTTTCAAAAAACAATTACTTTAAGATCAAGTCTAGATGGCATCAAAATTAATTTATCACAATCGTATATAAAGAATAATCAGAGAGATATGGCCAAGGAACTGCTTATCAAAGCAGCTTCTGAGAAAAACACCAGATATGAGGCTCTACTTGCCTTGGCATATTTAGCAAACTATCAAAATGACTCACAGTCTACTTTAAAGCACCTAAAGCAAATCAGTCCTACCGAATCATTTACTCCTTATTCAACTTACTCTATGTCAATTATATTAAAGTCTCATGTTTTCTTTAAACAGGGAAATATTGATTTAGCAATTGAAACGTTATTGCCAATTACAAGAGAATTTCAACCACAAAATGGAGCCCCCACACAAGATCAATTTGTTTTGCTGTTAGTTGGATATCTTCACTTACTAAATAACAATTCTAGTGATGCAAATACTTATTTCGATTCAATTAGAACAACAGGCATCATTTTCTACACGTATCCCGAATTAATCGACACGGACACAAACGACAGGACAACAATTCATGCCTGGAATACTATATTTAGCAAATGCAGATCCGAAGGTTATCTTCATCAGAGGGAAATCATCAAATCGTCGTGCTTAGACTCAAATTACGAAACAGTTGTTAAACTACTTTATGATACATTTCGCATACATTTATCAGATCGGATATATTACCGTAAGACTTTTTTACCTGGAGCTCAATGTCCGCATGTTTTTACCTATGATGATGTTCAGCAAGAATGGATGTCTGATACAACGATACTGTATTTACTTGTTGGCAAAGAAATGGAGCAATCGCAAGAACGTACTCTTAAACGTTTCTATGGACAACTATGGATTAGAGAACTAGAACCGGAAACCTCATATATCGACTCTATATATATTCTCGTAACGGATAAAAATGGAACACAAGTTAAACTGCTACCGGATATTCCAGATCTACGATATACGGATGAAAAGTATACTATTCTTGATTATGGCGATGATATTTTATTAAGCTTTGAACAATATAAATACATTCAAAATCCCAAACATGTTTCAGTAGTAGCTACAGGATACTATATTCCATACCTTAATACTTATACTATTTCAACAAAATAAGTAGCGATAAGTTTATCATACACCCCTTGACAATCACAGCATTTCTGGTTATTCTTAGAGTAAGTTAGTTATCACTAACTAGAAAGCTATGTATGTCAACGAACGAAACGACAACTCGTCTTTCTGCTCAGGAACGTCGTGAGCTTATTCTCCGCAAATCTGCCGAGCTTTTTGCGGAACTCGGCTACCACGATGCATCGACCAAGAAGCTCGCCACCGCCAGCGGCATTACTGAGCCAGTACTGTATCAGCATTTTTCGAGCAAAAAGAAGCTCTTTATCACCGTCGTGCGCGATTTTGGACAACTCTTTTCTAAAAGCTTTAAGCAACAGACCGCTCATTCGCAGGATAGCTCCGAAGTGGTCATACTGCATCAAACTCTGATCGACTACTATGAGCTTTCCACAAAACATATCGAAATGCGTAATATTATCTTTGAAGCCATGGCATTCCGCGACGAAGACATTTCTGTCGCTGTTCATCAAAATCTCCAGGATATCGCCATATTTGTGTACGAACTACTCGAAACCGCCAACAAAGCAAAGCGTATTGCGCCAAACATTGATGTTGAAGCTGCGACATGGAACTATATGAGCATGATTCTGCTGGTGCACGTCAGCCTCCTGTCCGATGGATACTATGGACATAATCAAACATCATTTCAGAGGATGGCCGACTTCTGGCTGAATGCTGTCAAGAAACGATAATTTTTTTATTCGCAAATTAGTTAGCACTAACAAATTAAGGGGTTTTGGTATGGCAAGCAAAACAGTCTATTCCTCTTTCAACCCGATGCGCTTATTCGCGCAATCGAACCTGCCAACGCAAGAACACACATCGACAGCCCATAGCCACGCACATGAGCGATTGAGCAGTCGCTACGGGCCATGGGCTGTCGTCACTGGCGCCTCATCGGGCATTGGCCGTGAGATGGCTCTTCAACTGGCCAGCGCAGGTCTCAACCTGGTGCTGGTCGCACGCAGCCAGTCGGTCCTGCAAGAAATGGCCTCCGATTTTGCGACACGCTTTGGTATCGAGACACTGGTGTTGACCATCGACTTGGCTCAGGAAACCGCGATTGGCCGAGTAGAAGCCGAGACCGATGACCTCGACGTTGGGTTGCTCATTGCCGCCGCTGGCTTCGGCACTTCTGGCCTATTCCTCAACACATCACTGGATGAAGAATTGGACATGCTCAACGTCAACTGTCGTGCACTGATCGCACACAGTCTGCACTTCGGGCAACGCTTCGCACAACGTGGTCGCGGTGGTATTGTACTCATGAGTTCGATTGTGGGGTTTCAGGGCCTGCCCAATGCCGCGCACTATGCCGCGACCAAGGCATATGTTCATGCCTTGGCCGAAGCACTGAACGTGGAGTTGGCCCCACAGGGAGTCGATGTCCTCGCATCTGCCCCAGGGCCAACCGCAAGTGGTTTCGCCGACCGCGCCGGCATGCGTATGGGCGCCACCCTGAAGCCTGCTGATGTAGCACAGGAAACACTAGATGCATTAGGTCGCCGAGCAGTGGTGCTACCAGGATTTTTATCAAAATTCCTCACGTACTCACTGGCACCACTGCCACGGTCAGCCCGTGTTCACATTATGGGGCGTGTGATGCACGGCATGACCAAACATCAGCACACTGAGCAGCAGCCTCATCTCAACAAGCAATAACGACCCTAATGTTACTGCGTGTGTGTCTTGACGTATGACTCAAGTTCATCAATCGCGACACGTTCCTGCTCCATCGAATCACGATTGCGTACCGTGACCGTTTGATCTTCAAGCGATTGAAAATCAACAGTCACACAGAAAGGTGTACCAATCTCATCCTGGCGTCGATAAAGCCGACCAATCGCGCCGGTGTCGTCATAGACGGTACGCATTTGTCCGGTTGCCTGGAGCGACTTACGAATGTTTTTCGCAGTGCTTACCAGACCTTCGTGGTTCCGTTTGAGCGGGAACACCGCCACTTTGATCGGGGCAATTTTGGGCTTGAGGCGCAGCACGGTACGAAAGGCCTCATCGATCACAGGTTGCGCCTGACCCCGCAGCTTTTTGCCCAGTTCAATCTGATTGGCTCCAGGCATGCCCAGCAGAAGCTCAAGTTGTGGCAACATCTCAGGCAGATTATCGGCAATCTTTGTACCGTACTCCTGTAGCGCAGTGCGATGCTCATCAGAGATTTTGTCGTTACGCCCAACAGACTTGAGGAATGCAGCCAGTGCCGTGTTGACCGTATCGATTTTGGCCTGTGCAGGCGGCTTGACCATCTGCTCATCATACGCCTCGGATAAAACAGCCAGGAAACAGCGACCAACGCCCATTGACGGCTCAATGACAAACGGCACAATATGACGGTTATTGGCCTGATCAAAGTAGGTCAATCGGTTGGTGCTATCGGTGTTCGGGTTTACCTGCGCGGTCAAGCCCAGACTCTCCTGCTCACGGCTGTGAGAGCCCAGATCATAGTCGGTGCGGCTGGCAATCCCCTCGATCTCCTCAAACCCAAGCGTCGGATAGTCGTACATCAGATCATACGTCCGCTTGGAGTAATGGGCCAGATCTTCCTTGGGCACATCGTAAATCTGAATGCGCTCACGACTTACACCAATGCTTTCCCACCAGCGCAGTCGATCTTCCAGCCAGCGGTCATGCCATTCATCTTCGGTGCCAGGGTACACAAAGTACTCAATCTCCATCTGCTCAAATTCACGTACCCGAAACAAGAAATTGCGTGGATTGATTTCATTACGAAATGCCTTCCCGATCTGGGCGATCCCAAAGGGCAACTTGCGGCTGGTTGTCGCCAGGACATTAGCAAAGTTCGCAAAAATACCTTGAGCCGTTTCGGGGCGCAAATACGCATACGCATCGTCGTCAGCAACCGGACCAATCGTCGTTTTGAACATCATGTTAAAAGGGCGCGACTCAGTTAGGTTGGTAGAGCCACAGCTTGGGCAACGACCCTGAATGTGGTCTGCACGCCAACGACTCTTGCAATCACGACAGTCGACGAGGGGATCGGTGAAGGTTTCCTCGTGGCCGGAATATTTCCAGACCAACCGATTCATCAAAATTGATGCTTCCAATCCTTCCATATCATCACGTTCATAGATATGGGTGCGCCACCAGTCGTTCTGGAGATTATTTTTAAGTTCGACCCCTAACGGACCATAATCATACACACCGGCCAGTCCACCATAAATTTCTGAACTGGGAAAAATAAACCCGCGTCGTTTACAGAGCGATGCAACCTGTTCAAGCGTAGTTGCTGGCATACACGATACTCCTTTGGTGAAAGTCCAGAGCAACAAAAAGCCCCAGACGACGTATAATCGCCTGGGGACGCATAGTTTGACTACACGCGGTCCCACCCCAGTTACCAGCCAGACTACAAAGCTGGTCTCTCATCAACCAACAGCTCCACAGTGCCCTTCCCTACGTCCTAATCATCAGGCTTACACCCTCCCTGACTCGCTATGATTGGATACGCAGGTACTCTTCTGTTTCGTCGCTGTTAACGGCACTATACCATATCACTTTTGCTATGACAATCGTCCCAATGCCTTATTTGTCTTCCAACACCACGACTGTTTCTGGTTCCTGTTTATCGACCTGCTCAGATACCGTTTCTTCGGATTGCGTATTTGTTCGAGGCGTCGTTTTTTGTTTCTGTTCCTCTAGTTGGGTATACACCTGCGTTGTTGAAATCGAGGCGTGTCCAAGGATGGCCTGAACAGAACGAACATCGGCACCACTATCGATCATATGGGCGGCAAAGGAATGTCGCAACATATGCGGCGTTAATTCATAGATACCAAGCTCTTCGGCATATCCTTTAAGGATCAGCCAGAAACCCTGTCGTGTGAGTCGTTTACCACGGTGGTTGAGGAACAACGCATCTGCCTTCTGGCTATTGGTCCGACTTAGCTGAGAACGAGCAATATCGAGATATTCCTCCAGCGATGTGATGGATGAACCGCTTAATGGAAGGAGACGTTCGCGTCCACCTTTTCCCACGCACCGAATATTCTCTTCAGCCATATCCAAATCGGTGAGACTCAGAGCGACCAGTTCACTGACACGCATCCCCGTAGCGTACAACAACTCGATCATGGCTTTATCGCGCAAACGCTCCGGCGTAGGATTGCGTAATGGTAGTTCGAGTAGTTCATCAACCTGTGTTGCTGTGAGTGCCTTGGGAACATAGCGATCAACCTTGGGAGAGTCAATCTTCTCGGTTGGATCACTCGCTATGATGCCCGACTTTTTCAAAAACGCACAAAACGACTTGACAGCGGCAGTGCGTCGCGCAACGGTCGAGTTTGCATAGCGACGTTCCCGCAGAAAGAGGAGAAAAGCCATGATATCATCATGACTAACCACATCCCAATTCGTAACACCTCGACCTTTGAGGAATTGAATAAACTGTTCCAGATCTGTACGATATGCCGACGCCGTGTTTGCAGATAACCCACGTTGTTCAGCAAGATGTTCAAGAAACTGCGTTACCTGTGTTTCCATCTTTACTCCTACTTCCCGCGAAGGGACAGCACGAAAGCGAAAAGACTCACCGCATGCCAGGTAGCGCGCGCCACTAGTGACCGCAACCTATTCATCGTGTAACCGATACTCGTACGAGTTTGGAAAGAGTAGACTAATTGACATGAGAACCCCTCGGCGCATACCGTGGGGCTCTTCGCGTTTGCGTATGTTACCGCAACACTTCTAGCCTGTCAACACGTGTGTTTCTATCAACACTCGTTTTGATGAAACAGCGGTTGTCATTTCGAGATAGGGCTCGAAGAAATAGGCCAGATGTTCGCGGGCTTCTTCGACAGTGGTTGAGCGGTGGATAGACTCACGTAGGGCAGCACATCCCGGCAGGGCAACTAGGAAGCGGCCCATCAACTGTTTGAGTTTATTGAGCGCCAGCCGTTCATTCATTTCTATCTCACAAATCTCGAGATAGTTCAACAGGAACTCATATTTATCTGCTGGAGTTGGCTCGAATACTGATTCACCACGTCGTACCTGTTCGATCTGTTGAAAAATCCATGGGTTGGTCATCGCGCCACGCCCGATCATCACACCTGCTGCGCCACTTTCACGCAGGCGGGCCAGGGCATCGTGGGCATCTTTCACATCGCCAGAGCCAATCACTGGAATAGCTACCGCTGCTGCCGTTTCGGCGATCCGTCCCCAATCGGCTGAACCACTATACCGTTGTTCACGGGTGCGTGGGTGCAATGCGAGAGCTGCGACACCAGCCTGTTCGGCCATCTTGGCGGTTTCCACATAATTGAGAGTGTCTTCATCCCAGCCAGCCCGAAACTTAAGTGTTACTGGAATTTCGACGGCGTTGAGCACGGCTTTGAGCAAGCGTTCCATTTTGGGGAGATCGCGCAACAACGCTGACCCATGCCCCCCGCCAGTAACTTTTGGCGATGGACAACCACAGTTGATATCTATTGCATCCGGTTCAAGTTGCTCAACAATACGTGCAGCATTGGCAACCAGCTCAGGATCATTCCCACTGATTTGCATCACAATAGGACGCTCTTCCGGTGAATAGTCCAGCAAATTGTGCCGTTTTAATGCCTTGGGACTCACACTCGCAGCGTTGGTCATTTCACTACTGACCAAACCACATCCACCAATCCGCAACACAATTCGACGGAAAATACTGTCTGTAACACCTGCCATGGGAGCAAGCGTAATATTTGGTGTTACTGAGAGATTGTTTATCTTGTAGCTGTTTGGTAAATCGGCATACTGATTTTGTGTCATCGTTTCTATAACCTCTGTCCACGGTATTGTCGTCGTTAGTATAGCATGCTCCTACGTGTCTTGGATCGACTCTGGACTACTGATGGAACAATATACACTTCATAAACGTTTTATACCTATATTTTATAATAAAGAATTAAGGAGTATCTTTATGTACCTACGTTTCTTGATGTTTGTGCTCATTTTTATGGTAAGTGCCTGCGGAGCAACCACCCCAACTGGAGGAAGTGAACCGTCAGCGGATTTGATGCAAATAGATAGTGTAGATGTTCAGGTGGCCGAATCAGCACCAGCACAAGTAACGGCTCACATCCAGGGAACGCTTATGGACGGTTGCACCTCACTCAGCAACATTTCACAGGAACGTACTGACAATACGATCAACATTGTGCTCACGGCAGAACATAGTGACGACGAGGCATGTATTATGGTTGCACCGATGATTGATGAGACCATTGTTCTTGATGGCGATTTCCCCCCTGGCGAATACACCGTTCGTGTTGGAGATACTGAACAAACATTTACTGTGTGATAAACACACTAATCTTTTTGCATTGCACTCACTCATCATCAATATCAATGAACTTAAGCATATCTTTTTGTACAGAACTTCCGAGAGAACTTAGCAAAGATTTGTGCGGGCAAATTTGCTCCATTCTGCATCACCATGCTATACTAATGGCTCACATGTCTCATAATGCATCAACACTGTAGTTGCACAAGAGGAGCCACATATTGAAAGCTGTGCTCATGGCTGGGGGGGAAGGCTCACGTCTTCGACCACTCACAATTAATCGCCCAAAGCCGATGGTTCCGATCGTGGATCGACAGGTGATTGGTCATATCATTGAATTGCTCAAAATTCATGGTATTACCGATATTATCATCACTGTACAGTATCTTGCCAATGTCATTCAGGACGAATTTGGTGATGGAACAGCCTATGGAGTCAACATTGAGTACTCCGTCGAAGAACAACCCCTTGGAACTGCGGGAAGTGTCAAAAATGCTGAACATATGCTCAAGGAACCATTCCTTGTTATTTCTGGTGATGCGCTCACAGATTTTGACCTTTCCAAGATTATTGCATCTCACGATGCCAGTGGCGCGGTGGCTACCCTAACCCTCACACGTGTGCCAAACCCTCTTGAGTACGGTGTTATTATTGTTGACGAAGATGGACATGTGCGACAGTTCCTTGAGAAACCAAGTTGGGGTGAGGTCTTCTCCGATACGGTCAATACCGGTATCTATGTTCTTAACCCTGATGTCTTTAAATATATTGAAAAAGGGAAGGTATTAGACTGGTCCAAAGATATCTTCCCACGCATGCTCCTCAAAGACGACAAAATCATGGGCTATATTGCGGAAGGATATTGGACTGACGTTGGCACCATTGAGGAATACATGCGAGCCAATCACGATTATCTTTCGGGCAAGGTCAATTTGCCACGGGTTGGCTATAAGATTTTTGATGATGTATGGGTTGATGGAGATGCCGAGATTGCCCCGAATGCCCAGTTCAACGGGCCGGTCTATCTCGGGCATGGCGCCAAGATCAAAGGTGGCGTTATTATCCATGGCCCATCAGCCATTCGCAATTATACAGTCGTGGATACCCGTGCAACTATTGACCGCTCAGTGTTGTGGCGCAATTCGTATGTCGGCGAACGTGCCGAACTGCGTGGTGCGATTGTTTTGCGTCAATGCAACATCAAACGTCGGGCTGTGCTCTTTGAGGGTGTTGTTGTGGGAGATCAAACTATCATCAATGCAGGGGCGGTCATTGGCGCAAATGTTAAGATTTGGCCCAGTAAAGAGATTGATGAAGGCGCCACCATTACAACGAGCATCATCTGGGGCTCACAGGGTCGCCGGGTATTGTTTGGACGCTATGGTATCACAGGTCTGGTCAATATTGATCTCACTCCTGAGTTTTGTGCCAAACTCGGCGCCGCATTTGGTGCCACCCTCCAACCCGGTTCGAGCGTTATCATGAACCGCGACGCCCATTACACCTCACGTATGCTTAAGCGGGCCATTATCGCAGGCTTACCATCAGCAGGTGTCAATGTGGTGGAGTTACACAGCGTCCCTATACCGGTAGCACGCTACATGACCCATGCAATGGGGGCCGCCGGTGGTGTCCATTTGCGACTCTCTCCGCTTGACAATCGAGTTGTTGATATTAAATTCTTCGACTCACACGGATTAGATATTGATACACCCACTGAACGCAAAATTGAGGGAGTCTTCTTTCGGGAAGATTATCGACGGGTCTACCTCGATGAAATTGGCCGTATTGCAGATGCCGAGAATATTGAGCAAACGTACACCGATGCTTTTTTACAATCACTAAGTCCGGCAGCGCTCCCAGGTCTTTCAAAAGACTTCAATCTCATCATTGATTATGCCAACTCAAATCCCTCCAGTATTCTGCCCAACATCCTCCGACGTCTCGAAATTGACGTGGTTGAGCTTAATGCTAATCTCGATGACAATCGGGTCTTCTTAACGGCGCAGCAATTCGAAGAAGGTATGAATCGTCTTGCACGTATTACTCCTGTCATGGGGGCCGATATGGGGGTACGCCTCGACAGTGGCGGTGAAAAGCTCTTTCTGGTCGATGATGCCGGTCGACGACTCTCTGGCATGCAGGCCCTTGCCGCCGTTACAGCCCTCGTGATGGCAATCAACAAGGGAGGAAGCGTTGCCGTTCCAGTGACCGCGCCACGTGCATTTGAGCAGATCGCTGAACGCTATGGAGGCAAAATCATTCGTACACGTGCCACTCTTTCAGCCCTGATGCGTACTGCTGTCAAGAATGATGATCTGATACTGTTAGGCGATGGTACAGGGTGCTATATTTTCCCAAGTTTCTATCCGGTTGCAGATGGACTCTATGCCACTGTGAAGATCATGGAGTTACTGGCGCTGCGTCAGATGCGCTTGTCTCAAGTGATTTACGATCTGCCTCCTTACTATATGGATCAGGTGCGTGTCCCATGCCGTTGGGAACATAAAGGCAAAGTCATGCGTATCCTCAATCAGCAGTACCATGATCGGAAGCTTGAGCAAATCGATGGTATCAAAATCGATCTGGGTGATGAATGGGTTCTCATCCTCCCCGATCCTGATGGGCCATTTTTCTACATTATCGCAGAGGGGAGTAG
>JBCDFA010000279.1:0-10623 GCA_039178835.1 Chloroflexota bacterium | reverse complement strand
GGATAATAGGGAAATCCATTGTATAGAGATAAATCTGTAATCTATACAATCTCTATTCCAATGCACGAATATAAAGATTGAGTCTTTAAGTCAAGAATTACTGTCTGCGGACTTCTAGATCATCATAAATTATAGGATTTGCATCAGTTTCCGAGTACAAAAAAACAGCGAGTGGCTGATCTGGTTCAGCAGATATCGTGACTGTCATTGATTCCCAGTTACCTGTTCCATCCCTAGTGATTGTTTTATTACTTTCCTGAATAGGAAACTCTGTACCTTCTTGAACACTTCCAAGAAATAACCGACATTTTGCTCCTATTGGGGCTTTGCACCATGTAGTAGCTGTATAGGTTTCATTTTCTCTTGGCTGATCTTCGGCAATTTGATAGATATAAGAATTGGGACCTTCAACTTGAACTCCATGTTTCGATGAAGTTTCGAATTGTCCTCTACCATCTTCTACAAGAGTCACACTACCGTAAGTTCTCCACGATCCTAGCCCTTGACCTACTGGGAATGTATCTGAAAGTCTAAGTTTAGACACCTCCTCTGATATACAACAGCCAATTCCACATACTACTATCATCATGACAACAAATACAATACCACCACTTACCCAGTTTGATTCAACTGAAGAGGTAGAAGGCTGATAAGGTATCCTGGTAGTATAGTTGTAGTCGTCAACATACTGATCATTATTTTGAGAGATATCTAAGATTTGCTGATCTATTTGAGTAATAATATCTCTAATTCGCTCAATCTCCATCTCGATTTGAGGTGGACAATCGATTCCACTGACGGCTTGCCGCTCTTCAAGTTTCCTTAACCTTTGTAGGTGAAGGTTTTTTGTTTTTTAAGATGTTTAATTTGCTCACTATCCACACAACCCTCTATCAATGTTCTCATGAGAATTACACTTTATGAGTATAGCAAAATGGTAGTACGTGTCAACGACATAACATTAGAATTTTGTCTCTCATCCTAACACCCTAAAGGTTGCCCCGATATCTCGTTACCCTGCCACGATATGGCGCATGACAACGGTAGAAAACCGACCCTAAAGGTTCCGATTTTCGGCGCTAAAACGAGTGCAAATACCCGCCTGATATGTACACCCTAAGGGTCTCCACAAATCCCCCCTGAATCTGCCCTAATCCGTCGCTGTACCTGACACCCTAAAGGTTGTGCCGATCTCCCGTGTCGTGTTCGCAATATGGCACATCACAATGGTCGATACCTTAACCCTAAGGGTGTCGATTTTCGCTCCCCAAAACAGCCCAAAACCATCACTATTCGCCCAACCCTAAGGGTATTCGTCATCCTCCACTTGACGAATCGGTGTGGAACGGCTAGAATACTTTTAGTACGCGGGAGTGGTGTAGTGGTAACATATGAGCCTTCCAAGCTCCAGACGCGGGTTCGAGTCCCGCCTCCCGTACCACACTAATTTTTTACCTCCACCTTATTACGTTCCATTATTGCCATAAGCATCCAGAAGGTAAATGCCAAATCTGGCCAGAAATAGAAGCTGTCGACGAGGCCATGGAATACAGCTGCCGCCATAGCTGCCAGTATGCCCAGCGACAGAAACGATGTCGATGTGGCGAAAGGTTTGTTTGCCACCGGTAGCGCCTGGCGCGTAAACCGCATCAACACCCACACCAACGCAATTAAACCCAGTGGCCCTACCTGAATCCACGTATCGAATACCAGATTGTGCGGATGACGTGCATATTGCTCGCTCGTCCCAATCAGCGAAGGGTCGATGATGCTACGGCCAAAATCGGGGTTGTGATAGTAATAAAACTGGTCGAGCCCTAAACCAAGTGGATGTTGCCGAATCAATGTACTGGCCTCTTGCCACAGGAGAATACGGGCACCTGTGCTGCCTGTCGTGGGGTCGCCACGGATCGAGAACGCCAGCCCACCGACCACCACAACGAACAGGCAAAGCCCTGCCAATACTGGAAATGAGCGACTACTCATCCGTTGCTGGAGCAGTGGTGATGCCAGCACAATCACGGCGACAATCGATCCCAGCCACGCGCCACGTGAGAACGAAACAGCCACACCGATCAGACAGAGGAGACAACACAGCGCAAAAAACACCATGCGCCAGTTCCATGGACGTAGCGAAAAATGGTTGCTTTGAATGGTTACCGCGACCACCGCTGCCGCTACTGGCCACACACGCTCGAGATAGAGCCCGAGATTATTGGGGTGACCAAAGACCGACGTAGCACGCACCAAACCACCGCCAAGCGGCACCACATTCGATGCAAATGCCGCTGTCGTCTTCTCCCCAAACAACCAGACCAGATCGAGACCGACAAACTGAAACATGCCAACCACACCGACCACAGCACCACCAAGCACGAATGCCAGCAGCACCAGACCATACGGTAGGACTGCCGAACCTTCATCGTTTAATGGCATATCGAGTGATGTGGCGTGCACCTTGAGGAGTACCAGAAAGATCAGTGGCTCTACAATGACCCAGCGAAACTCTCGCAGTGCCGCGCTTTGCCCTTCCGGCACTGCGATCAGCACCCCGATGATACCAGCGACCAAAAAGAGCGCATGGGGAATATAGGCCCTGAGCGAAGGAAGCCAGGATTGCATTTGGGAGAAATCAAAGTCTTGCTCCGACCCCCGTGTGACAAACCAATGGACGCAAGTTGCCCCCAGCACGACCAGCAGCACGATTTCGTGGAGGGGAAACCAGAAAGGCTGTTCACGGATGAAGGGTACTGAAATAGTGGCGGGAATGAGGTAGAGTGGCATCGTTATCGGCACAAACAGCAGCGCGAGATGTGGGCGTAGCAACGCGAAACCACCAAAGACCACTAAGCCAAGCAACACAAGTGGTAACGCACCGCTCCGATAGAACAACAGCAGTCCCAACACCATCCCTGCAACAACCACCGATGTATAGCGCGAAGACCATTCGATCATAGTGCGGAATGGCAGGCTTGAGGTTTGCTGACTCATCGCATCCCCTCCTGTTTATATTTGAAAGAAAAAGAATGTGTCTATGTTTTGACTGTATGTCTGTTGCGAGTAAATAATGTTTGCATAATCAGCCCCGCTACGGCAATCAAGGCGATGAGCAGCACCGCCGGGGCCAATGTCCAAAACCATGGCACAGGTGGTGCACGGCCCACCACAAATACCTCTGGCGGTTCGCCAGCACCCTCGATTCGCGCCGTGTGCACCGCACCATCCGGGAGTCCACTTATCACCTCGGCGATATCGCCATCCTCCAATGAGATGTCGATGGGCGTGGTTTCGTTGATCGTAATCTGAAAAGAGCCGCGACCTTGAAGTGCCAACGTAGTTCCTTCAAAACGCATATCCCACGTACCTTCAGTAGACGACTGGACTGCCGGGTGGCTCCATGTGTATGCTCCGACACCCGCAACCGGACCATCTGCAAGATACTCCTGAATCATCGTGTAGGCTGGCAGCGGGTTGAAATCGTGATCGACAATGGCAAAGTAGGGCGTTGGATTGTTGGGGTCAGGCGGCTCGCCGCCCCAGCGCAAAAACCAGAGATTCATCACACCAACCCAGGGCCACTCCTGTCGTGCCCGCTCCAACTGACCAATCAGATATGCGCCTTTGACCTCTTCAGAGACAGGCTCACCCCATGTGTTTCTGCCAGGAACGCCTTCAGGCGCACTGTTGTAGCCAAATTCGCTGATCCACACTGGCGTCTCATAATCTCCGTGCTGTTCCATCACCTCACGCAGTAACACCAGCCGCGAAACATCGATACGTGTGTCAATCGGGCGCGACCAACTCCAGTTGCCCGGTCGGCGCAGAAAGACATAACGATGCTCGTCTGGTGGTTGCCCGAGGCCGTATGCTTGTGCCGACATGATGTCGAAATACTCGCCTCCACCAGCGGCATACACTCGATCCAGATATTCCAGTTCAGTCATCGGGGCTTGTCGGTCCAGCCCATCGGTCGGAGCCAGACTCGGGAAAAGAATGATGACATCCGGGTTGGCTTCCTTTGCAGCAACATACCCCACCCGCAGCAGATCGACAAAGCGCTCTGGGTCGGGCGTGGTCCAGTTCCACTCGTAGGCCAGGTTTGGCTCATTCCAAAGCTGGATGTAATTGACCTGGCCACGGTAACGCTCCGCTACAGCCCCCACAAAGTCGCCAAAGTCATCGTAGTTATCGGGTGGCCCCGTCGAGTCGGGGTTGTTAGCCAGACCCTCCTGAAACGCTGGAGTATCGTGGGTCTGAGCGCGGGTCCACTGCGGCGGGCGGTCGATCCGCACAATCAGTTCAAGCTCGAGGCGGCTGGCTTCTGCCACAATAAAATCGTACTTCTCCCAAGCGTCACGAATACGCTCAGGATTCCGCCGATCCTCGAAGTCGCCCTTACCGGCGATCTCCACATCGTCCCATGGCATCTGGATACGCACAAAGTGCGCCCCCAGGTCGCGGGCCATCTCCAGCGTCTGGGTGACTTTGGCCTCTTCTGCTTCAAACTGAATGTTGAAGGCATTGACCCCCACGGGTGGCACCTCGGTAAAGGAGATCGGCTGGGGATCGGGCATGTAGGTAATGCCCCGATTGACGGCATTATCAAACCAGATCACTGCGGCAAGCGACATCAGCAGCAACACAGCAATCAGCAACAGGGCCAGCACACGGCGATATGGCTTTATCGATGCGATAATTCTCACGAAGCGGAAGTATACCGGGCAATGCGGGCAACGTCAAGTATCGGGCGCCTCGATGCGCTATGATAGGCTTAACTGGCTGGGTCGATGGTCATCTCCAATTCAAGCTCATCTCGTAGCGGAATGCCATCGTTCCCGATCAGAGGAATGCTCGGTTTGATCTTGCGCGACTCCATCACCGCATTGCGGTGCACAGCCACGAGCGAAAAACTACGCTTTTGATAAAACCGCAGCGCGTTCAGGTTGTCGTTGGTGGTGATCAGCCAGACGCGTGTGCACCCACGACGACGCGCCTCTTCTACGACCGCATCGATCAGTGCGGTGCCAATGCCCTGTCCCTCATGCAAGCTGTCTATCGTCACCACTTCACACGCCTGATCGTCACAGGTAAATGTGAGAACGCCAACCCACTGCTCATCCTCAATCGCCACAAAGCCCCCAAGGTGCTGCGGTTGATACACGACGCCATGCCCCACCACCATTGTGTCGCCCCACCGTTCGATGAAGAACCGCTGGAGTGCTTCCTGATCGGCGCTGGTGAGTTGCCGAATATGATACCTCATCGTATTGCCTTTCGTTGGTAGGCTATAATAGTGTTTCAACATAGCGCATTATGCCATTCAGCTCTACCCTTGAGATCGGACCTATGTACGACGAAAACCGAGACACACAACTCGATCAGGTATTTGCCAATACTCCTGTGGTGTTGGCCTATCTCTTTGGCTCCCGCGCTCAGTCACACGCACGGCCCGATAGCGACTACGATGTTGCGGTGCTGTTCGATGCTGATCTCACGACCAGAGAGCGCGGTCGCTGGCAGTTGGAACTCATCGGACGTTTGATTGATACCTATAGTTCAGATGACGTTGATCTGGTGGTTCTAAACGATGCACCACCAATTCTGCGTTTTGAAGCCATTCGTCATCAGCGTCTGCTGTACAATCGTGATGACCAGCAGCGTATGGCACTGCACACGCGCACGATGCAAGAATGGTTCGACTGGGCACCGCGATACCGACGCATGCAGCAGGAACGCCTAAAACACTTTACACAGCAGAATCAGAGGAGTACACCGATGGCCAATATGACAACTATCACACGTCATCTTGAACAGTTACAAGTGTACATAGATCGACTGATTGAATTACAGACTACGTCTGATGAAGAACTCAAAAAAGATTGGCGCATTCAATCTGTCGTTGAGCGAACTCTTCAACTGGCTATCGAAGCAACGATCAGTGTTTCAGAGCAGCTCATCACACTAAAATCCCTTCGCACACCAGATAGTGGACGCGAGGCTCTAAAGATTCTGGCAGACGCACAGATTATACCCGATGAGTTAGCATTACAACTTCAGCAGGCGGTGAGTTTTCGCAATATCATTGTCCATCAATATCTACGCATCGACCAACAAATTGTCTATGATGTTTTGCAGACAGGCCCTACAGATCTCAAAGCATTTCTTGCGGCGGTGAGCGCGTTTCTGCAATCGTATGACTCTGATCCACAGAGTGAGTAAAGGAAGAATAGAGTAACGCAGAGACGCTGAGGAACAGAGACGCAGCGGTGGCACGTCCTCAAGCAGTAAACTCCACAACACCGCCTGCTCAAGCAGGCGTTATTACTCGGGGAAGCAGCACTAAAGCGGAACGTGGATAGTGGACGGGTTGCCTGAGCCTGTCGAAGGCAACGGGGAGCGGTGGAGCGACTGAGCGGAGAGCGGCTGAACAGCTGTAACGCAGAGGAACAGAGACACAGAGCGAATGTAACAGTGCTGAGGCATGAGAGGGTGCCTGAGCCTGTCGAAGGCAACGTGCGTCGCAGGGGCAACAGATGGGTTGCCTGAGCCTATCGAAGGCAACGTGGGGTGGTGAAGAAAATCTAAGCGGAGTGCGAACCCAAGGGAGTTATCTTTTCCGCGAGGCATGTGTTCCCGCCAGCCTCGTCGCTCAGTCATCTGTTTTGGGTACCCAAGTTGCCGTTGTCCGTGAGATACGCAACCAATACATCAACACGCACCAACCACCAGCCAGTTCTGCTATTGAAGTGCGGCGACTTATTCACGAGGATCTCTTGATCGAGATCGATGCGGTTGCCGTGATCCCCACCGATATGTCATAATAGAATATGTGTTGTCATATAAATCACGAACCAAACTGCACCATAATAGCCAAATTGATCGTACAATAAAGAGAAATAGCAAAGATAAAGCCTTGTGTGCTTAGCCTGATAGACATGTTTTATGGGGGTACTAATGAGCTTTTTAGACAATATTAGCAAAACTATTGGACAGAGTATTGATCGTGCCAAATTTGAGGCCGATAAGTTTCAGAAAACCAATCAAATACGTGGTGAACTTTCCGAACTCCGTAAGAAGATAGATGCCCAACGTTTGGATCTGAGTGACAAAGCAACGGAGTTGTATCGTGCTGGACAGATTCAGTCGGTAACTCTGGGCGAGATGATTCAGAGCATTGATGCGTTGCGGGCACAGATTACGCTGAAAGAAGAAGAACTAAAATCATCACAAGCAGTTGCACCACCAACAGCTCCTACTGGTACGGATCAATCCGCACAATCAGTGCCGGTAAGTGTGGAACCACCAACTCAGCCATTCCCACAAGCAACGCCACCAGCACAAGTGACGCCACAACCAGCTGAAGACCCTGCGTCTGCCACCAAGGCATGTCCGCATTGTCAGTTTCAAATGCCCAAGACATCACTCTTTTGCCCTAGCTGTGGTGCACGAGTCAATCAGTAAAACAGCGTCATTCTGGTGTCAGCTATTTGAAAGATTGTTGAGATTACGATGCATATATCCGATGCAGAACGTGAAGCCATTTACCGAAATATCTACTTACGGCGTGATGTCCGTAGTGATTTTAGATCAGACCCGATACCAGATGATGTACTTATGAGGATACTGGACGCGGCCCATCATGCACCGAGTGTTGGTTTTATGCAGCCCTGGGATTTTATTGTTGTGAAGAGTAAAGAGGTGCGAGGACAAATCAAAGCAGGCTTTGAGCAAGCCAATCGGGAAGCTGCCCAACTCTTTACTGGAGAACGACGCGAGAAATACAGATCACTCAAATTGGAAGGGATTATGGAGTCGGCATTGGGGGTATGTGTGACCTGCGACCGCCAGCGAACTGGTCAGGTAGTGTTGGGAAAAACGGCCAACCCTGAGATGGATATTTACAGTACTGTCTGCGCCGTCCACACTATCTGGCTCGCAGCACGGGCCGAAAACATTGGCGTTGGGTGGGTCAGTATCATTCACGACGAGGTACTCAAGGAAGTGCTCCATATTCCTGAACACATTGTTCCCATTGCTTACCTGTGTATGGGCTATACAACCAGATTTAACGACACTCCCGATTTGGAAAGAAAGCAATGGCAGAGTCGCCTACCGCTTGAACCACTGCTTCATTATGATGAGTGGTGATCTGTATCGATAAGTGAAAGATGAGCGTTTGGGCGCATGGTTAAAGCCATGCGCCTTGTATTTATACAACACGTCTCTTAGGCTGCCTTTTCGCGTGTCTGCAAATCTTGCTTCTGAGCACCCATTGCAAGAGACAATGCAGCAAGCTCAAAGGCACGTGCCACGCGGGGTGGATAATATGACTCTTTTCCCATCCACAACGGACACCCGTGCATCGAAAACGGGCGGTATGCCTCAATCAGCCAACGTTCAGCCCGTTCAAGCGCTGTCTGCCCTCGTTCATTCAGCAGTCCTTCTCGTAATAAAAGTCGCAACGCAATGGTGCTGTAGGCGGTCTCTTCGGTGTTCGAATCGGCGCTTCCCCATCCACCATCCCAGCGCTGGTGTTGTATCAAGCCATCAACAGCCCGTGTCAATGCGTATTCATATGGTGTTCCTATCAACGCAATCATGACCTGTGATGTTGCATATACCCAGGACCCATGCCATTTGTCACCGCTCCAGCGCCCATCAGGTGCTTGTCGATCAACCAGATACCTCAACGACTCGTGCGGTGTTTCGCCACAGAGGTTGAGTGCATGAGCCGCGTGGGCAGTAACCGAGATCGAGGGTTGCAACTCATATGACCATGTACAGAAGTGATCGCCAACATTGAACTGGCGAATAACCGAGGGATCGATAGGATAGCCAGAGCCATGGAGAACTGCTACGGCCACGGCTGTATCATCACCATCAGGAATAAAATGATCGCTCATACTCAGACCCTGTGCTGTTACGGCATGGGCGAGATCGTCAAGCTGTGGTTGGACAAACTGCTGTACAGCCACATGGTCCAGTAAGCCGCTAATGAATAGTGCATAGAGCCCAAAAGACTGCTCAAAACGATTGATCGGCCATACCGTAGGGACGATACCGGGAATATCCTCGTTGCTCGCAAATGCCGCCTGTGCGAGATAATCCTGAGCCGTGTGACGTGCATCATCAATATCACCAGTATGTACGGTAGACTGGAGCCATGCGGCAGTCGCCGACGGATTATGGCCTACGCTCCCTGCCTGATCCAATGGTATTGGAAATGGGCTATTTCCCCACGACTCCCAGGAATGTGCTGCTGTTGTGGCTATCTTTGCAGCTTCTGGTAGTTGTGCAAGCATATGGCAACGTTTTTGCCCCAGCTTAATCAGTGATTGATATGGGTCTTTGGAAAGGGGGAGTCCTGCTTCAAACGCATCATGGAGTAATCTGGGGAGAATGAGTTCAGCACCGACTGGAATATCATCAGACAATTCGCCCTTCCATTGCGACGACTGCCCATGCAGAAAATCGATGCCCGCATCAATAACGTCCTGAAGATGTCCCTGACGATCAAAAGTGTGAATAGCCAGAACCGCCGCCAGAGTCGACATATCACGCGTTTTGGGGAGATGGACAACCCCCCACCCACCATCAGCCTGCTGTTGCTGTAACAACCAACGTATCCCTGGTTCGGGATCAGTAATACATGGAGCTAAACGCAACACCTGTGCAGAGTCATACACTGAAGCATTAATCTGGCCACCATCCTTCCCCAATTCTCGCACGACATGTACTAGATCAGTCATCAGAACGTCAAACATGCGATTCATAACAAACCCCACTTCATTGCAATAATAAGATGCTTTGTTGAAGACAAAAACGTACCCACAAAACCCTATGATAAAAATCCATCATAAGTAACTGTATACAAAGTCAGCATAATGCCGGCATGCTAAAGGGCAACATACCTACATAGTGAGATACTTATGACAACGAAACGAAGAGTTCACAGGCGAGGTGGTGAAATGTGCCGTCTGGTAACATGCAGACATAATGTGACGACATTAAGCGCACTGCTATTTTTTGAGATCGAAGACAACGTTGCTTGACAGGGCTGGTTAGTAACTCGTTACGTGGAGAAAGTGAGAGACTGTAGTACAGGTCGTACTCCATTGACTGGAGTACTTTTGGGGACCTCGAATACGCCCATATTCTGTTTTACGTATATAAGAAGTATCTGGTTTTCTCAAAAAGTACCTTTTTATTACGGATAGTAATAATCTGTCATCTATCCTCTTCCACAGACACAAAGATAATCGTGCCCTATTTAGGCATAAAAAATGAGGTGTAGTACACCCCATCTTTCATGTATTGATGTTTTGTGGGAGGCCAGCTAGTGCGCAGCACTGCCTTCACTAATCGAGGTTGCGCGATTCTGTTGCATGATTGAGTTTGTGCTATCGACAAGTTCGTCTGATGATTTAACTACGACTTGTGGACCCTGGAAGCCAGCAGTAGCAATAATACGATTGGCTATCTGCACAATAATGCCAGCAACCAGACCAATAAGCGCACCAGCCAACGCACCAGCACCAGCACCAAGCGCCAACATACCAGCGGCAGATGCCATCGTGCCTCCGGGACGTACAAACCCAAGCGGAACAGCGTTAAGGTGGCCAG
>JBCDFA010000278.1:0-10651 GCA_039178835.1 Chloroflexota bacterium | reverse complement strand
TCTAACCGTATTTGATCAACATGGCACATCGTGCTATTATTGGGGAGCTTCATGCCGGAGTGGCGGAATGGCAGACGCTACGGTCTTAAAAACCGTTGGGGGCAACCCCGTACGGGTTCGACTCCCGTCTCCGGCATTGTTCTTCATTAAGCGTAGCATCGTTTTTTTCCTTTCAATAATACCTTCTATATATTTGCAAAAATGAGTTATGACGTGAGTCATGCGCTCGTATCTCTCTATTTTGTTAGCCTATCTGACAGCCCTGCGATAGCTTTGGCAATAGAGGTATCTAATGCATGAGCATATATCGTAGCTGTAATGGATGGTGAGCTGTGGCCTAATATCTTTGAAACAGTCACTAACGGAACATTATCAGCTAGCATTAGCGTTGCAGCAGTGTGACGCAGTTCGTGAAATCGTATGTCAGGCAAATCAGCCTGTGACAACAATCGCTTAAAGTGTGCTCTTAAACAAGAGTAATGAATCGGTGCTCCTGTTTGGGAAACGAAAACGAGATTCATAGTATCTTTCCACTCACTGCTGCTATGTCTTTCTGCATCTTGATTGGCTCGATGTTCTTGTAATAACTTCAAAATATCATCACTCAGAATGAGTGTGCGTGAACTTGACTGAGTTTTAGTAGTATGCAGAACAAAAGCCTTCACTTGGTCATTGGTTTGAATCCGCTTGAGCTGTCTATGGACCTGCAACTCTCTTGTTTCAAGGTTTATATCGTCCCAAGTAAGGCCCAGTAGCTCAGCAGCTCGTAATCCCAAATTGACAGCCAAATGACACAGAGCCGCCCAACGATGATCACGAACCTCATTCAACAATCTTTTGGTCTGCTCAAAGGTTAAGGGGCGAATTTTTTCACGCTGTACTGATGGTAACTCTACACTTGCAGCTACATTTTCACTGATATATTTGTGCTTGGTAGCTACAGAGAGGGCCTTATTCAGTCGGGCATAAGCATTACGAACCGTTTGTGCTGCTAAATACTCACCTGTTCTTTTAGACCTGTGCTTAGTAAGATCATTCACCCACCTTTGAACTTCCGTTGCTGTCAGATCTGCTAAACGTCGCTTTGATAGAGGAGCAGATAGAATGTAACGTTTGATAATACGTTCGTATTCTTCACGAATATTGAGCTTTAAGTGAGTTGCATGCACATCAAGCCACATCTTGCACCAGTCTCCAACCGTGAGCTGCGCTACTGTCAGTTTAATCCCGTGATCACGCTCAGATTGTAAAATCTGAAGCTTTTCCCGTGCTTGACGTTGCGATTTGGCTCGTTTTCTTTTTACACGCCAACCAATAGTGATTTGTGCATGCCAAATTCCGCTGCCTTTTGGATATTCATAGACCGAACCCTCACCATTCGCACGGCCTTTCTTTTTCCGTCCCATGCTCAGTTTTCTTCGTCCCCTTGATATCCAAGGATACTCCTATAAGTAATGCGGCGTAGCTTTCCACGTCCTGTACTTTTCAGTTTACCTTTTTTCAACAGTCGATAAACTGTACGTTCACTGAAGCTCAGCAGTCTCCCTGTCTCTGCAACAGTAAACTGGAGTGGAGGAAGGCGTTCATTGTTCTTCATATCTCCACCTCCCACGCATTGGTAAGATTCTTCGTTTCAATGATAGGCATGATTCGTTCTTTCTTGCTGAAACGTTCAAGGAAAACAATATTGGCTCTGTGTATTCACAAATATGTGTAAATTGAGCTATTAGTGCCGATTCTATCTTTAGTAGCTTGTTAGCAAGAGCTGAATCAAATCGTTGTTTTAAATTGCTCACATTTACCTCTGCAAGATACAACAAAGCCGACTACCTAGAGCTTCCAAAGGTAGTCGGCTTTAATTTTGTGTTCCCATCTGCAACATGTGCTATAATGTGAACACAACAGCCGAACTGACGACGGAAGCTCTATAGTCGTCAAGGCGGTAATTTCTGGTAAAAGCCCTCTTAGCTCGTGGTTACGCAGCCTAAGCTAAAGGGCTTTTATTAATGTGTTTTATTATAATCAAAACGCATGTTTTTGTCAATATAAGCTTTTAATACGCTTGTGGTCCAATTTATTATTACTTATTATTACTTGTTATTACTTTCTCTTTAATGTATGTACGCTAACATCAGCGTACGTCCAACAGTATCATTTCAGACTGTCTTGATATGTTTCTGTATTTCTGTATTTCTGTATTGCTGACATCAGCGTATATCCAACAGTACCATTTCAGACTCTATTATCAATTGATATCGATTGATACACTTCACTGGCAGCTTACATCCAAAATTACCGTTTCAGACTGTCTATATATGATAAAGATATCATTTGTGTACAAATGATATCTTTATCATTTTTAAGCTATTTTGGACTACCAATTGAACGGAATTTTTTAATATCTATCGAATATCATTACAACTTAAAGGATTAAATAATGTGTTTTCCTTTACTGTTTTTCACATCTTCTAGCATCTTGCTGAGTAATCTCGGCATTCATAACACACTCCTTATGGGAGGGAATACTTTGGTCTTGTTCAGTTAACGAGAGACTGAGGATTTTGTTACACCAAGGCTTAGAGTAAGGCTCAGAGCGTTTAGCTTACTCTCATTAGGTGAGGACAAACAAAGGATTATTGGTTTGACAGGAAAACCATATCTCACAAGATTGTTCTTGCCTATATCTGTCTAAGGAATTGCTTTTCAAAAAATGTATCTACTTCTAGAGCACATTTGATTGGTTCATTAAATAACTCTGAGCCTGTGAATCTAAAGACATGATAACCTTTAGATTGTAAGTCTCTATCACGAGACCGATCCCTTTGTGCTTGCTCTTTTGTCCTCTCATGATACGCATGCCCATCACACTCTATTACAACTTTTGAGATAACTTCTTGAAACTGCCCATCGTCCATAAAAGCTCTTCTTCTGAACAAAACGAAATCAACTCTATATGGTTCAATATAAGCCTGTGGAAAAATGAGATCCATTCGTTTGGGTGCTAAAGGCATCCTAATCATTTCTTTATAAAAACCATGCTCCAGAAAATTGTCAAGAAGATACTCACCATTAACATCTTTCCCATCGAAAACATAATAGCATGAATAGGGTGTCAGGCCGTGAATGCCGTGAAATACTGAGAACCGTTTCACTTCTAACACCGTAATCCAAGCAGCAAAGAAGAATTTTTCGATTTCACTTTCACAGAGTTCATTAGTGGTTTGATCTATAAAATAGCCCACATACGGAATAAAATCACTCACTCGTGTCCCAAGATAGCTCTTGCAATCGCTAATCACATCATAAATATTTCCCATCGTATACTCCTATATGTAATCAAGAGCAAACCACATAGAACTTCAATCGTTCCATGTGGTTTATTTTTTAGGTCTCTATGAGACGATCTGTGTATAACGAACCATATAGTTTAATCGCCCCCCTACCTGCTCATCTTCTTCATCTCCTGACTCCTGGCATAACCATCACGATAATTCCTTACCCCATCTTAGCGACAGGTTCGACAACATCCGCTACCCTCAACTACGACTGGTGTGACAATGACAAATGAAGTCCCGATACAAATCACAATCAAAACCTTGATCATGAATGTATTCATTGTATGCTCCTATTGTTCTATGAGAATTGTGTATCTTGCTCATCTTGTTTTACTATAGGTAAGGTCCCTGTTGGAACAGAGTTGATGTACATCTCTGTGTGTTACTGTCATACAGCGGTATGGTACGTGACATATCAATGATCTGTAATCCATCAGCAACAACCAAAGCTGTACTGAACAAAAACATAACTAAGATACAAATAAAGAGATTACGAGACCCCATATTCGACCTATGCTCATTCTTCTTACACTCTTCACGTAGTTCCTCTAGCGTCATCTTATCGAGTTGTTCCTTGTAAGACTGCAACCAACTATAGCTTTTACCATAACGGCTTATTTTTCTCATTGATGGCTCCTATCTGCATTTGCGACAATTTGGGCCTGCTTCCACTACACCAACATCAACTGGTACCACTGATGCGAACGAAATACCGATACAAATGGCGATGACGAGCTTAACAATAAACTTCTTCATAATATCCTCCAGTGTGTTCGTTTCATCTTTCTGACACAGATTCTTCAAGTATTGGTATTGTTGGTGTTGGCGTCAGGAACCCTTCTCTTCCTTGATTGTGCGTGTTGTCGTTTGAAGCACGAAAGTCAGGGTAGAGTGAATGTTGTGCCGTCGATATATCAGACCATCCGATAGAAGCCCCAAAAGCGGATTGTTGTTGCAGCTGGAGCCACCCAGAGGGCGCCTCCTCATTGCAGACATACGTGACTCGCTCACGTGATGTATCGCTAGGGTAAAACCTATCGAGAACATTGGCCAACTGATTTGGTTCTTCATAGAGCCATAGCTCACTAACCACAATATATGATTGGTTACATTCAAAAGAAGCAACTGGTTGCAAAGTAGGGGTGGGTGTAGGAGGATCTTGGCCAGTAAATGCCCGGGTCATCCCACGAGTCATCCCTTCGGACAATGACTCAACTGCTCCATCAACTTGGCGCTGCACAAACGCTTCTGCACGCCGTTCTACTGTGCCTTGTGCCTCATCAAACTGCTCCTGGACTTCCCCCTGAATAGTGGTCTGCGCCTGCTCTGCGGTTGCTACCATCCCGCTGACCGTGAGTGGAATAGCCCCACACATCCCAAAGAAAACCAAAACCGCACCACCTGATAGCGTTGAGATCACGACCAGTTCTCGTCGTTCATGAGGTGCTAGAGCATCATCTAACTGCTCACCCGCTGCTAGACGTTGTAGTCTATCAATCCGATATTCGGTATAGGGGTGAACGCGATTCGTCCACACGAACCATGGGGTGGCCATATCGAGCAACAGGTAATTCGCTTCCAACGCTTCGGCCAATTGGCTCCCTTGCCCCAATTTGGCGGCAAAGGCATCTGCGTAATACTCACGACCGCGCCAGTAATTACGCCAAGCCAACGCTAAAACCAACGTACCAAATCCACCACCAAAGAGCACCAGTATGGTTAAGACACAGAAGAACAACCAACTCACGAGAAAGCATCCGCGTACCGCAAAACTGGATAAGACGCTCAATGATTGATCTTGGCGGTGGAACAGTCCCCGTAGGAACCAACTTGCACCAGGAAAAAGCAACCGATGCAATGCTAAATTGAGTCGTCCATCGAGTGAGTTGATATGGCCTAGCTCGTGTGCTGTGACTGGCACCAAGTAGGAGGTCCAAACAAGCTGCCGATGGAGATACAATGTCGAACCAACGACAAACGCATTCACAGTTGGTGTATCAACAATGAATGTTTTATGTGGCAAACGGACACCCTCACGTGACAGGTGCTTGAACGTTTGCTCAATCTCCCGTTGTTCTCGCTGACTTGGAACCCGTGCACCTAGTTCCCACGAAGTGAACCGATGACCTCCGGGAAATCCTACCAATGTCGCAACCGACCACACCTGGGGAAGCAGCGCTACCAGAAGCGCCAGCCACGGTGGGCCAAGGAGATTGACCACCCAATAGCGAAATGCTATGGCCGGAACCTCACCGAATACAGTCAGAATGTACAACAATAGACCCATGTTCTTGACTCCTTGTCAGCCCTCACTATCATGAGACCTGACCTATGCATGAGAATGCGGTCACGGCCACCTATGACGCCCCAATCGTCTAGGTGGCCACCTGCTATAAGTCAATCGATGCGGGTGCATCACACACCGTTGCATCGTCTGACGACGGTACCGTTTCCTTCTCCGTTCTGCTGTGATTCATCATGAGCGGCTCTACGCCCCAACTCAGATGGAGGGTGGTCTTAGCACTCACCGCCGGTGCTGGTGCAATCTGCACCCGTTGAGCACGACCACGACAAACCACAAAGCACTGTCCTTTCTCAAGCTGTCTCGCGCTATCTGGATGGACACGGTATGTATCTTGCAAGCGCATTGAGCCTAATCCGGTTGGCCCTTCGTCATCAACCTGGATACTCCGTTCCATGCGTGACGTGGTACCCGCCCTACTCACCAACTCCTCCGGGTTATTCTCTTGATGCACAATCAAACCGGCAGCGGCATCAAGGATTCGTTCTGCATCAGTACCTAATCCGGCGTAACTCTGCGAGGTGACAATGACAGATCCCCCTAATGAGCGGATACGCTCAAATAAATTGGCGGCATCCGTGTGCATTGAGAGCGCCGAAAACTCATCGAGAATGAACAATACGCGGCGATCCTTCGCCTTACGTACTGCCACGTAATGACTAAAATCTTCCACCAAAAAGCGCCCTAAACTCTGCGCCTCCTCTTTCAACGCCGTTCCATCAAGAAGTACATGAGCCACAGCAACATCCTCAAAGGCCCATTGTCCGTCCAGCTTCCCATCCAGCGCGGCAAAAAAGGCCCAATAACGGTTGTGCACCCCTTGCAGTTCATCCGCTTTAATTGCTTGCACTACCTGTGCTTCTGGTGTGCCTCGGTACCAGTCTTTGAGCATCGCTACATCAAGCCGTGCGAGAAATTCCTGTGCTGACCGTGGCGGCGCCTCCCCAGCGCGGACTGCTAAGGTAATCACTTTCTTGGCCACACTCTTGTAGTAGGGTTCGCTGTAGTCCTCAATTGCCATCAAACGATTGATGATGGCGGTGCTATCTCCCCTCCAACCACCATAGGCCAACTCAGGAAAGAAGGCACCACACCTAATATCGGATGATTTCATCAGCCCCATAAACTCCTGTGCCGTCTCGCTATCACCTTTCGCATTGATGAAAATCACTTGCCATCCGAGATACCGCGCCACACCATAGGCGATACGTGACGCCGTAACCGTTTTTCCACTGCCAGTACCGCCCACAATCACCAAGTGCTGACGTAACACATGACTCGGGTAGGTGAAGACACTCTCTCGTATCCACTCATCGACGAGATCGCCCCCTAATGGCTTCCCCACGACAATTTCACCAGCGACGATATCCGGCATCAATGGAGCAAGTATGGAAACAGACGACTCTCGTCGTACTTGGTCATCAAACAACTTCTGAAACCCTCGTCGCTGCTGGTTCACCAACCACCACGAGATGACTCCCATAACTAGTAACAGCACAAGCAAAAGCCACAAGCAACTATTCATCACCATACTCCTGCAACCCGACCTTGATTTGTGCTGTACCATCCAATCCCTTCCATGCCCGCTCGATACTTGCTCGTGCCGCTTTGGAAACGAAATACCACACCTTATCGTACCTACCTATTAAATCCTGCATAATCGCCCTAGTACGCTCCACACTCTTTGCCGTCAGTTCAACCTCTATCCCGATCCGCTCCTGTTCACTCACTAACTCAGCATCTGGAAGGTGGTTTCTGTGTCCTGTCCTACCCTGCTCCCTCGCTTCGCGTAACCACTGTTCTAACCGATACCGTAACTCTCTTTCTGGCTTCCACTCCATCAAATGATATTTCTCCGACTGCTCAACACGCATTCGTATCCTACTAATTGCATGGAGATGCTCTAAAGCTGTCACACTTGGTTCATAAACTCGATACGGTAATCCCACCAACCTTAACCCCCTACTGGTCAGCCATACCCAACCTGGTCCAACCAAAATCTTGTCCTTCTTGGCATAACCTGATAGCATCCATCGATCAATAATCTTTCGCATTCTTCTATCGGTAATCTCCCTCTCAGTTCGTTCATGTCTCGATAAAAGAGCTTGTACTATATCCAGTCGTACACAATACTGCTCTCCCACCCATCCCATACAATCAATATCCCGTTCTGTGAGATCAATCCTCCCTTTATCACTTCGCTCTCCCCGCTTTCTGTATCTACTTTCACTCACAATATCCTCCCAAAAGACCCGCGCCCCCGTACTATCCTGACTACCACAAAATACCCCCCAACATCTGCCGTTTTCCTGACCCCGTGCGCTGGGTGTGCGGGGTCAGGAAATTGCGAGTAACGAGCAAAGGCAGGTTGGGGGGTATCCATCAGGTTTGTCCTTTCATAGAGGAGGGGGCGCGGGAGACACTGCTAGTACACATCTAGTACAGGTTTAGAATAGTCATATATACACACAACAACTTCCATCATGCCAGTGAGCAGCTACTCCTTTGCACATCTCTTACTGATCGCGCACAATCCAATAGTCATCCGGCATATGCTGCTTACAATCTCCAAATGCCTTACCTGATCGGCGGCATGCCTCATACGCATTGCTACTCACCTCGACTCCTGGGGTGCGTGGCAGTGGGACCGCAGTTGGAAACTTCCAGAACTGTTCCGCTTCTGTCAGTACTGGTGTGGGTTTCTCATAGATCGGTGTCGGCTGAACAGCGTGTGGTGATGTTCTGACAGCGGAATGACGTTGTTTTACTTGCTCACTCGGTGCTAGCTGGGCCTGCATAACATACACCACCTCAGCGGTAGGCACTGGGCGCAGATCCGGCAGTGCGGCAGCAATCGTCACCGTGCCGATCTCACGACTCCGAATCCAAACGAGACCGCTACCTACAATGTCCGCTTGGAGCCAGTCGGTACCATAGCGTGCAGTAATCGTATAGGCACGGTGAGCATCAATCGGGCCTAACACATTGCCATCTGGCGCATCATAGGCGACTACAGCGGCATTCAACTGTGATTCTGTTAATTGTGTATGTGCCAGTGGTGTTACAGTGACTACTGGCGTTCTGGTCGGTGTCGGAGTTGAGACAATCAACACCGGCTGAAGGTCGGCACGGGGTGGCTCAGACCTCACCAGTAGGAGGGAAATGATTAAGGCTATGAGTAGAATAGTCACAGTGACTACGGTGAAGGGTAAACGCAACTCATATGCAATATTGTAAATCTTTTGCAGCTTCGTGGTTTGTCCGGTGGTGTGTAGTTTATGAGTAGAATGTGTCATGCTATACCTCCATCTATCTGATTACTTTGATACTTACTTACCTGCTTATTACTCGATAATGGAGCCCCGTGTATGTGCATTCCTATCGTAAGTTAGGAGCAATGGTGCACATGAAGCTCGTAGCGATAACTCCGCACATCACCACTACGCTTAACCTGATTCGTCTTCACAAGGTGTGTTAATTCTTTACGGATGTGTGCCGCATTTTTACCAATATGGTCTGCAATTTCATGGGCTGATATCGGCTGGTCTCGGTGGTGTAAGAGGGTCACAATCTCTTCAGCGACCGTAAGCGGTGCTAGTTGTAATGTCGCTGGTGCGGCACGGACAGTCGGCGATATCTGGCCAATCTGATAGCTGGCGGGGGTACTAATCTGGGTCATGCCTTGTGTTAGTGGTGTCTGACTTCCAATACTTAGTTGCCTATCCTTGGCAGTGAGTGCTGGCACTTGCACACGTTGGATATCACCACCGTTATCGACGATAGCGTGACCAGGTTGTAAGGTTTCGACCTGATAGCTCCCTCGTGGTAGCAGGAGTTCGGCGTCATCTTCTGCAATGCGATGGACAATGCTATGGGTCAAGGCACGCCGGAGCATCGCGCCTGATGCACCCAATGAGCGATGGGACCACTGATGCCCGATAATCAAGCCATGACATTCAACTTTGCGGTACTCAGTTGCAGCAGCGGTCAACTGCTCTAGGAGATCGTCGGGCAGTTCACGCCGGAGCACCATGCTGGTAAACTCATCAATCACCAGCAAAATACGTGTATCGATGGGTACCCGCTTGTGAATACGATTATCAGCAAGCTGCATATACCATTGAATGGCAGCGATAATGTCGGGGATCTCAATGGCCTGCCGAATCAAGCAGCCGCTCCACGGCTGCACTCGCTTGATGAGCCCTTCGTCCTGCTCACCGTGCTTGTCACAGAGAATGACCCGCCAGTTATGTTGGGCCGCCTGTGCCAGGGCAAGGAGTGCAGTGGTGGTTTTACCACTCCCTTGTTTCCCAGCCAGCCCCACAAAGCCGGTAAGCTTCAATTGGAACTGCTGCGGCTGCTGGTCCGCAAAGCCGACTAAGAGCTTATCGCGGGTAATCAGTCCACGCTCCTCCAGTTGAGGCAATAGGGGCGTGCTAGGATTGATTGGCAAAACGGTCGGTATCTCACATTGCTGGTCGCTGGCCTCGTGCCGTGCATCCTGGCGATTACTGTAGTTTGTACTCAGACTGTGCAGGTTCCGGTAGGTGCTGTGCGCCGCCCAGACATCGAGGTTGTCATAATGGCGTTGCAAGCTATAGGCAAGCAGGTAGGGGGGCTGGCGGTTCACCTGGCCCAGCGTCAAAGGTCGGTCGTTGGTATCACGCACAATGGCAGCTTGCCGGGCACGATTGGTAAGCCAGAGTACGCCGGCGCTTCCTCCCAAAACCAATACACTAAGTAAGACACGACTGTACCAAACACGCTCCATTGGTGAAACTGAGAACCAGATGAAGCAAAACGTGCCTATGATAGTACCTACGAGTAAAATCCCGAGTAATAGATATACCTGCCGTGGTATTGTATGTGTGAGTGAGGAACGGCACTCCGTGGGTAATTCTGTGTATTTCATGGAATCTCCTTTGCATACAATGCTTCGTAATACTGCGCTTTATCATTTTCTCCTTTACGACGGTATAGATTTGCGATTGTCTTGTATATATGGGACTGTGGT
>JBCDFA010000277.1:0-10737 GCA_039178835.1 Chloroflexota bacterium | reverse complement strand
TGCAACGAGTGCTGTGCCTGTGCCTGTCAGTTGGCGTGCTCCAACAAAGGTTAGTGTGGCAATGCCCAGCGCAATCAGCAATGTGATTGCCATCGATGCAATGTCCGGTTCGAGTCCCAACGACTGGATGGGCACAAAGAGTGCGGTCCATAAAAAGTTGGTATAGCCCTCCACGCGCTCACCGGGGTTGAAGACAAACCCATGGCCCAGCCAGGCATTACGCGCATACCGGAAGGAGATAAACGCATCGTCGAGCATCCAAGCGCCCAGTGTCTGGATTGTCAGCACCAGCACGCTCAACACAAGCGCAATGAGTGCGGCAAGCCAGGCGGAACGAGCGAGCACGATGGACAGTGCAACACTCGCCAATAGCCCCAATGCAAGTATGTCAACAGGCAGTGCGTGGCTACGATAGAACACACCCTGTACAGCAACAAGCACCAGACTCAAGCCACCTACCAGCAGCATGCCCTGTAAGGTGTATCCGCGCCAGCATGCACCTAGCAACAACAAACCTGTGAGGAAGCCCAGACTTGCAGCATTTGGAAAAGGAAAAGCCTGTCGTGGAGAGGCTGCTGCGACATCAATCGATGCCACGGCGACCCCTAACGGATCATTCGAATCAACATGAGGCGCGGTCTCACTCAAAATCTCGATAAAGAGATCAGGGCTGTAGGCGACTTGTTGTGGGGTGAGGAGCAACTCATATTGCCGCCACGCCCCCCACTGTGACGTCGCAGTCGTTGCCACCAGCGTTTCGCCATTGACGCGAAGCTGCAAACGTGGCGCTGGCAAATCATCGAGGCGACAGCCACAGATCCGTAGCGTGAGCTTCAACGTATCACCGAGCCGCGCTCCATTCCGTATCACAAAACTGCCTTCACCAGTGGTCCAGCGAAAGGTCGTCTCACCAGCCGTTTCATGACCATAAAAGCCAAAGTAATTCCGCAGATGAGGCGTCTCCCCATCCGTCAGAAATGGCATCCCCTCAGACGCCACAACGACACGCTCAGGTAGACGTGGTAACACCATCAGCAGAAGTGCCATCCCCAGACCAAAAAGCAGTGCAGCAAGTATTGATGTGGCAGAACGCGTGATCATCGTCGCGCATTATAACACTGCTTGCGAGAGGTGCGGTGGTGAAGAGGTAATTCAAGCGGATTTGAGTAATGTGAAAGCCCCCTGCGCCAGACATGGCACAGGGGACATTAGTAATCAAAACAAGGCGAATAAGTGTTACCGAAGGGTCATGGGCAAATAGACGCGCTCGGTCAACTCAGGGAAGCCAAACCAGCCAGGGTTTCTGGCATTTTCAATCAGCACTCCGGTCGCACCCGAGTTCACATCAAACCACCAGGTATCCGTCTGCCCACCTTCATAGGGGGTCAACTCGTACAATAGGAACGCCCCATCAGGTGACCAGACCAATGGGCCATTGGGTACGCCATGGTCGATGACAAGTGCCGACCGTGCTTCGAATGTCTCGGCGTCAATAAGTGTGATTGCACCATGTTGTACAGAAGAGAATTCTCGGACACGCGTAACACCATCGATGCCGCGCAGTGTCGCAATCTGTGAACGATCTGGTGAGATTGACACATAATCATCCTCAAGATGGGTATCTCCATTGGCCCGAGGATGCAAGACCACCGGCACTTCCGTGACGTTGTCACCCTCGAAGCGAGCTTCCCAAATACCGGCGGGGCGCTCATCGGATAGAAACTCAACAAACAAGAAGCGATCACTGCCTGACCAACTCCCATTTCCTGCCCGGGGAATCTCGTGGATAACTTCTCCATCAGCGGTGTTGACAATGTTGACCTGGCATACATCATCTGAGACCACCATCTCATTGGTACGATTGCGTGCACACTGCGTAAGCGCCAACTTCGAACCATCTGGCGACCAGTCCAGCCGACGAATAATGATGTCAAGCGCAGGACGTTCATTGATATCCGTTGGATCATCAATCCCTGGAGAACCAACGGTTCGGAGTACTTCGCGGGGATTGGAGCCATCTGCATCCACAATCGTCAATATTGACACTGCTGCCGGAATTACGTCAAGATCGACAGGCGGCAGGGGGATAAAGGATAAATTCAGAAGCGAGAGTTGGCGACCGTTCGGCGACCACTGCACATTGTACAGGGCAGGTCGCAATTCCTCCGGCACTGACACAGGTGTCGCATTCGACCCATCCGTATCTGCGCGTACCACCACCTCCGTCTCACCACTTGTATCGAGATAGACCAGTGGACTTGAGCCATCTCCGCGCAACGCATCTGGCAAAGGAGATGCCGTGGTCTGTTCCTGACCAATATTGAGACTGATATTATCAATGTAGACAGCACCATTCTCACTGGTAATTTCTGTGTCCTGTAGTGAGAACGTGAGATTAACCGTCTGACCCAGGACCTCGTCCAATAACGAAGCAGGTATATATGTGCGAGCCAAATGCCATCCGGGCAGATTGTCTGCATCAATAAGATCGATTAATTCAATATTTGTTTCATACTCCTCTCCGACAATTTCGGTTGTTCTGGTAAAATTCACCCACAAACCATCGACTACAACCGCAGGTTTCACATCTTTGACATAATACCAAAATGAGAGAGTTAACCCATCGATATTGTCAGGAACGTCAACACTGCGAACTGCCTGGGCGGTCGAATCGCCGAGGAGATTGCATGTCTCGTCCCCTGGCGCAAACCGCAGCATATTCGGGCCTGCGCTGGCGGGGCCCACCGCTTCATCGACATTCGTAATATCAACCACACTTGCGCCCGAACAAAACTCCCAATTGTCTGTTGCGCCTTCGAGATCATCATTCAACAATGATGTCACATTCTGGTTGCCGACCGCAGAACTTGGCTGAATCAGCAGAAAACCGACAAACACCAACAGCATGTACCGACTGAGTACCGACATTGAAACCGCTCCTTTTTTGCTAAACTCCATAATGTCCTATACTGCATCAATAGGTGTACGGACAACAAGGCACATCATTGTGTTGAGTATCTTTTTCCACACATCTGAAGAACACCAAATCATTCATTGGTGTCTGTCTCATACCAACCTGGAACACGTTGATGATGCACTTGTGTTGCCACACACTACTATTGACACAAAAAGTATGTACGCAGTTAATATCACTTTTGTTTCACACTATACAAAAACGCTCCAGCCAATTGGCCAGAGCGTTTCAATGTACTTTATGCTAGCGATGCGTTACTGCATAGTTGAGCCAAAAATATCTGCGTGTTCGTTTGTATCATCAGTAACCAGATTAGTGGCACTTGACTCAAAGACCGTAGTACGGCCCAACCAGTCGATACCCGGCTCTGCCGTAATAAAAGAAAAGGTATCATCACGCTGGGTAATAAGCCCGCTGGCTCCATTACTTTCAGCCCCACCGGAGTCGACACTCATGCGTGTGGTTGTTCCCTCCACACGGTCACGGACAAACACATCCGTCTGAGCATTCGCGTCGTTTGCCACGAGATTACTTGCGTTTGAATGGAATACAATATAACGGCCACCTAATGACACTGCAGCATAAGCGCTTGCAGCATTACCTTCGTCCCCATCTGCGGTTATGCTCACCCGCTCAGTGGTATTTCGTGTGCGATCATGGAGAAATACATCCGTTTGATCATTCGTATCGTTTTCCACCAAATTGTCAGCTTTAGAACTGAACACAACATAGCGGCCATCAGGGGACATTTCAACATCAAATACCAACGTACGTGGTGACACCCCCGAAGGAAGTTCGGCCTGTGTGCCATCGCTTGCAACACTCACCAATTCGGTACGCTTAGTAATACGGTCATAGACGAAAGCATCAGCAGCACCATTGGTATCATCCGCAACCACATCATCCGATGATGAAACATAGGCAATGAAACGACCACTAGAGGAGATACTTACAGATACACCACCGGCTGCGCTGCCATCTTGTGCAGTGCTCACACGCTGAGTGGTTCGAAACACCCGATCCCGTATGAAGACGTCATTGCTCTCATTCGTATCGTCGGGTACCAGATTGTCCGCATCAGAGTTAAAGACAATATAGCGCCCATCAGCAGAAACAGATGGAAAAAACGTAGAAAATCCATTGGATTCGGTTCCATCCGAAGCAACGTTCACACGTTGAATACTCTCTTGACGACCATCATATAGAAAAATATCGTTTGCACCATTGGTATCATCAGCAACCAAGTTATCTGCGAAGGAGGAGAATACGACATAGCGACCATTGGGAGTGATACGCGCAAGATCACTTAGTCCATTACCAGGCTCGCCATCTGCACTGACACTAATCAGTTTAGTTGTGTCTGTTGATTGATCGCGCACATATACTTGGCCCTCTGGGGTACCAGGAATAAACGTATTGAATAGAACATATTGGCCAGTCGCTGAGATGGAAGGGTTGAGTGTACCCATCGAAAACTGTTTATTTTCAGGATCACGACTCATCAAAGTAGTGGTACCCGACCGCGGCACATTGTTCAATTGAGGCTGCTGTACATCGACTGTCACAGGTGCTTCGTCGCTTGTCTGACATGTAGTATCCATCTCGAGGACGACAGCACCAGAGGCAGAGTCAAGTATGCGTTTTCCCGCGATATTATGATCGGTTGCACAGGGCGACTGAGCATAACCAGCAACCGGGATCATGCTACCGATGATAAACACTCCAACGATAAGGAACCGAATCATCCCGTTTTGAAGAAGGCTATATCTTTGTTTATCGTACATTGTTTCTTCGTTCATCACATCGTGCTCCTTTTGATACTAGAGCTTCTCAAGGTAGATTGGAGCAGCCTTGCTCCACTACAATATTACCGACAGATTCGCATAAAAACAGCGCGTTCTCCATGGGTGTTTTGAGTATCGCATAGTTCACTTTCGTGTGACACACCACCGTTTACAACACCTGCCGCAATGGTTGATCGTTGAGTATCTGGAAACCGTGCATACGACCACATGACCATCATATGCTTGAGTACATTGCTAGTGTAATTCTGTGTACAACAAGCGATATCAATTCTATTGGCAAAAATCGAGGAAATGAAATTATAAGTGGAATGTTGACTGATGTTTGCATTCATACTAGCCAACACAACGTCTTTATTATATGACTCTCTTGATCCGATTTTAGCAATCATCACATTCACCATATTTGTTACAACACATACGGTAATAGTGATCTACACTCTACTGCAAAAGTTTCAGAATGTGAATTTCCCATCTCACAAACTTGTTCTGACAAAAAAGTCATCTTATTGACCAACTATAACAAAATTCATATATGGTTTGTAATAAGTGATATACCCGTACAACTAGAAAAGGGATCGTTGGAACACTTAAAAAATCCTATACAGCTCTCTTTCCATACCCCAATATATGTCACGGTTATGGATCAGATTGATACTATATAAGATATAAATATCCGAAAATAAAGTTAGTAGGAAATATAATTTTACGTTAACTTTAGAATTTATACCCTCACAATTTTGTAATGAATTGTTAACTTATAGGCGTAACTATCTTGAGCCTTTTCGCGTTACGCGTTCGTTTTGTCACACTATACTCTTGCAATATGTGTAGAAAATGAGATTAATAGGTTTGCTTGTAAAAAGCAGCTCTTTTCTGACCATATAACTTCCCTCATTATCGTCAAAGAGACCAAATCACGATAATAGAGATGTGCTACAGTACAGGAGTCATCACCATTATCTGTCATGGGCCCCAAACACACGGAGAAACTAATGGCACAGATGTATCGTGTCGCTGAATTTGCGCGATTGGCTGGCGTAACAGTACGCACATTGCAGTACTATGATCGGATCGGGTTGCTTAAACCAACGACAACAACCGAGGCCGGATATCGGCTCTATACCCAAACCGATTTGCTTCAACTCCAGCAAATTGTCGCTCTCAAATACCTGGGGTTTTCACTAGATGAGATTAATCATTTGCGACAGGACCCGACATACGATCTCCCACACGTGTTAGAACTGCAAAAGCAGGCGATTAACGAGCAAATCATCCAATTGCAACACGTCACGACAGCCTTGGATCAAACCTTATATATGCTGAACGCATCGGCGGTGCAGGAAACCGACCTCTCACTGGTTTGTCAACTCTTACAGGGAACATTAGAGGCAGAAAAATGGCGTTGGATCGAGCAATATTATACATCTGAACAATGGAAACAGCTTACCAACACACACCAAGATGTATCACCTCAACAACTAATCGCGTGGCAACAAGAATGGCAAGAACTGATCGCGGCATTTCAGGATTGCTATGATCGACATGTCGAGCCGAGTGCCCTTGAGGTTCAACAACTCACGGCACAGGCAGATATACTGATCGAGATCTTCACGCAGGGCGATACTGGGATACGGCAAGCATTACGCAGTGCTTACGAAGATCTGGAGCAGATGCCTCCTGAACACCCACGACCATATCCGGTTGAACTCCAACGTTTTATAGGAAAAGCGCAAGAGATTTATCAAGAACGGAAAAATGGCTAGTCTACAAAACAGCGGTATCCAAACAACATCCATATACTGAACAATGGATTATTTTCGGTGGGTCCCACGTTATGAACTGTAAGTAGTCAATCACATGCATTTTGGACATTATAGGGAAGATAACCTATGCCCAACTATCACTACGAACAAGTATGCCCACCGGCAGCACTTTCTGGCACAATAGAGTGCTTCTGGCGCTTGCTTGTGCCGACCATGCTGCCGCCCAATGAGATGATTTCGGCAGAGGGGCGGGCAGAAATGTTGTTTCAATTTGAGGGGCAATCACAGGCCATTCCCCTTGATACAGATGTGCCATTTGAGTGTGCATCAAGTTGGTTGGTACGGCCTTTTGCCCACACCATGCGGGTGCGGCAAATTGGTGTGAGCGGTTCCGCAATGATCGGCATACGCTTTCATCCAGGTGGTTGGGCAGCATTTCGTCACAACGACACAACTGATCATCAGTCATATACGCTCATGCCTTTGCGTGATTTCTACACGCCTGGTGAGGTACGTCTGTTGGAGGAACAGCTTTACCATGCGCTGCACACCCCACAGTGGGCTTATCCGCTCGTCGCTTTTTTCATGTCTCGTCATATCGCGTCAGTCCATTATGACCGGATCACCTACGTGGTACAGCAGATTCGACGACGCCAGGTTAGTATTGCAGCGCTCGCCCATGAAGTCAACTTGAGCGAGCGTCAATTCGGGCATGTGTTTCGGCAACTTGTCGGCTTATCACCAAAACAATTTTCACGCATCACCCGTCTGGAGCGTATACTTTATGCGCCGGAGCACGCTCACTATGGCAGCAATCTGGATCAACTTGCGGTACGCCATGGATTCCATGATGCATCACACTTGGTTCGCGAATTTCGATTATTAGTCGGTATCTCCCCCATCGACTATTTTTCGGGTTATTATGACTTGATCGAACAGAAGACACGCAAACATGACCGATTTTTACAATGGGAACCCGCTACAATGAGCGTATCGTTCGATACATAAAAGGAGTGCGCTCATGAACATCCAACACATTGACCTTATAGGTATCCCTGTAACCGATCAACAAACGTCCCTCGACTTCTATACGAAATCGCTTGGCCTCGTGGAACGCTTGAACATGGAGCACATGGAAATGGAAGGAATACGCTGGATCGAACTCGTTCCCCCTGGAGCAGCAACCGCTATTGTCCTCTCAACATGGGAGAACACTGATAAACACGGCACTATCGTTCTGGTCACGGACGATATAGAGGCGGACTACGCCGAATTGCAAGCCAAAGGACTCAACCTACCACCGTTAGAACGTTACCCATGGGGCATCTCGGTGATGATCACCGACCCAGACGGGAATGAACTGCTTTTGCAGCAAAACATTGATATATCTAACACTATGCCAGACGAAGCTTAAGGCAGGATGGGTGTGTCCGGTTCAAGGTACGTAGATTCATCTTTACCGAACACACTGCACATCAACAAACAACAGTTGTTGAGTTTCGTGTCAAACCGAGAGAAATTATCAGTATGACTTGATTCACGACCGAGAAGGAATTTCCTGTAGCATTGGTACATCGCTTACGCTGAAAGAGCAGGATTTTATCACTGAGAATGTGACTAACAATATCTTGCCTTAGCTGATTGTATAGACGACAAAACAGCACCATACTTCTTACATTGTAAGAAAACCCTCATTCAAGTATAATACGCATCAGAGAAATTCCTAATCTGACAACGACACAAAACCAGCAAACACCACACTTGTGTATCATGAGTAGTTTATGAAGGAGGACATCATGAACAAACGCACTTGGGCAAGGATACTGACATGTAGTATCATCCTGCTTGTTTCCACTTTTTTCTTTGTTTCACCAGGTTTATCGCAGAATAACTCTCAACGCGAAGTTTATCTTCCATTTATCCAAACACCATCTCTACTACCACATGCACTGCTCTTTATTCAGGACGGACAAATATTGCGGGTAGAAGCTGATGGAAATACTATCAGTCAGCTTACCAATGGAGAAGCCCCTATCGTTGATTTTGATGTCTCACCGACTGATGATACACTCGCCTACGTTGCTGGTCAGGACGAGGCAGCAGAACTAATCAGTATTGATGGAATAAATGGGATAAGTGGGAGTCGCCAAGTACTTACCAGCCGTTTTGTTAATAGGGTGCGGTGGTCCCCTGATGGGCAGTTTATTGCCTTTGGTCGCTATGACCGTGCAACCAAGGCAGGCGGCATTTATCGCATAAATGCTACTGATAACACTACTCAAGATGTTGAACTCAATCGACCCAAACAAAACCCCGATGATTTTGATGAGCCACCTGGAGCTATCTTCCAACTCATCGACTGGTCACCAAATAGTAACAAGCTGCTGCTTTTTGTAAACCCTGACTTTGGGAGTGGGCCAGCCGGAGATATTACAGGTAACTATGTAGCTATCCATTCCTTTGACAACAACACAACCAACAACATTGTTAATCGTGCTGGTGCGTGGAGTTGCCTAAATAGCACTTGGGGCCTTGATAACAGACACCTTTTCTGCTCAGACATAAGTGGGGCCAGCGAGGCAGCCCTCTGGCAACTTGATATCATTACTGGGCAGCTCACTCCGCTTGTTCTGGGCAGGGCTAATCCAGCATCAAAAGTATACATTTCTTCGGCAACCCAACTCAATGATGGCAATCTCTATTTCTTCCGTGGTCAAAGTACTTCGGGATTTGTTGATGATGCCACCTTTACCATGCAGCGTGCAACCATCGATCAACTCCCTGATAGTACACGATTGAACAACGAAAGTTATCTACTCGACAACCGTAGTATCTATAAACCAACTGTATTATGGGCACCAGATGCCAGTGGTGCAGTGATCGTACCACCAGGATTGGATGAACGACTTGTGTGGGTGCCTGCAAATGGAGCACCAGCAACTGTGTTACCTTCACCAGGGAAAGCACCACGTTGGGCACCATAAAACATTTCTATGTCACTACATCAACAACTACCACTACCACATACCTACTGGGTCGAGCCCCAACGGCTTCTGGCTGGTGCACATCCTGGCGCAGGTCAGGAGGTACACGCGCTGGTGAAAGCCGGTATTACCGTGTTTATCGATCTCACCGAAGCAGGGGAGTGGTTGGCGTACGATGAGCTATTACCACGTTTGTCTACAGACTCAGGAAGCGAAATGAGTTATTTACGAAGCGCTATTGTAGATCGAGACATTCCAACTGTGGTGCAGATGATCGCAATACTCGATCACATTGATGCCTCTTTGCAGAGAGACAAGCTGGTGTATGTTCATTGTCTCGCAGGTATTGGCCGCACAGGAACCGTTGTTGGGTGTTATCTCGCACGCCATGGATTGACTGGCACATATGCAATCCAAGCACTGGCTGCATTGCGGCGTCATTCATCTGAAGCAGAGTTTGTGTCACCAGAGACCGCAGCACAACGGCAGTTTGTACAGGATTGGCCACAGGGCCAGTAACAACATCTCGGCAGAACTCCACTAAGCCATGTGGGTGTCTCCAAGTAGGACTTGGTGGAGTCCGTGAGCATCTGAACCATTGATGAGACTTACTCGCTGCCCCAATCATTACCAAGAAGAGCAATTCGTTGGTGCAAACGACATGCTTTTTCTTATCACCCAAAAAAAGCGCCGAGTTTGTACAATTCAACGCTTTTGGGGAAAAGATATGTATATAGGTACATTATGCCACTGTCAGTATGTTCGTCAGTCGTCCAACATGCAGTTCAGAATCAGCACGATTGATAGCTCGTACCTCCAGTTGATAATCACCGGAAGGTAAGTCCTGAGGAACACTAAATACCAATTCATTGTGTTTGTTGATTGCCACGATTGGTGCTTCGGTCAAATGAGTACTATCAGCAATGAAGAATATCCCCTGCTGTGGATCTTGAGGATCAAATCGGAGCCGGCTCCCGAGCACTTTCCCTAAGCCACCAGGGGTCAATTGCTTGTTTACTTCACCACTATTCACATCAACATATTCGAGTGGCAATGGCGATGATTGATTCACTACCACTTTCTCAACCTGTGCGTCGGCACGAATGGTAGAACGTAGTCGTGGGCTGATAGAGGCTCCCGCATCTACTTGATGACGTGCAGTGGTAAAAGCATCGGCAGGATTGTTAAAGACACCACGAATACTGGGATAC
>JBCDFA010000276.1:0-10767 GCA_039178835.1 Chloroflexota bacterium | reverse complement strand
CAGTGTTTTGTTGGCGATCAACTCCCAGACCCTGCCATCGGTTTTGGCATTGTCGATGCCTATGCAGCGGTTGAGGCAGCTCTGGCATTAGAGCCATAAATAGAGTGATTGAACATTTTGTCATTTTAACCTTTAGTATACTGACATCCATTAGAGCCATATAAAATCACTCGGCATCGTGCATTGCATACCAAGAGGGATAACGAGTTATTCATCTCAATGCCTTGACGATCTCACAAGATATGTGTACAGTTAGATGAGACTAACAAAACCTTGCATGGTGTTAAATAAATTTTGAAATCCCCGATAGTTCATTTGAGTTTCCGAAACCACACGTGCATTGTCTGGGAGTATAGTGATCTATGTAGGAAGTCTCTCGAGCATACCATTTATTTTTTACATATTCTCATCGATATATCATTATTTGGAGGACGCGGTGGAGTCTGCATCTGTCACCCCTACATCCGGAAAAAATCAGCCGGCCACATGCCCAGTCAGTGGTTCGGACGACACATCTGTGATCGTCGAAATACCACAGGCCCCGGTCAACTGTAACTCGCTGTATGAGACGCGTGAGGCCGCCCTACAGGCGCTTCAGGGAAAGATCCAGCTTGCCTACAGTCGTCAATCGCAGCATATCTTCAATCAGGCGTTTGACCCGGAGCTGATGGAATACAACATCCGTTATGAGAACTCACAACATTTCTCGCCACGCTTCCGCACCTATGCCAACGACATGGCACAGCAGCTGATTGAGCGCTACCAGTTGCGTGGCAAGAATATTGTCGATGTTGGTTGTGGCAAAGGCGAATTTCTGACGTTGCTGGCTGACATGGCAGAAGGACATGGGACCGGCTTTGACCCCAGCTTTGTGCCTGACCGTATTGCCGGAACGGAAGGCATTACATACAATGCACTGATGGAAAATGACCCCTCAGCATCTTCCAACGACGTAACGACGTTCAGATTTGGTCGAACAACCTTTGTACGTGATTACTACTCGATGCGGTATGCCAGTACTCCCGTAGACCTGATGTGCAGCCGACATGTCCTCGAACATATCCCTGAACCCAACGCGTTTCTCCAGGATCTACGTCAGATCATTGGGGATCGTTACCACACGGCGCTCTTCATCGAAGTACCGAACGCTGGCTACATGGTGCGGAACATGGCAATCTGGGATATCATCTACGAACACTGCTCATACTACAGCGCTGGTTCGCTCGCACAGGTGCTACACACCAACGGGTTTGAAGTACAACGTGTGCAGGAGGTGTTTGGTGAGCAGTTCCTGGCCATTGAAGCTCTACCACAGGTTAACACACCACCGGCCAAAGCTCCCACATGGGACAGCGCCGCAGCCATGGATCAGGGCGTTGTGGCATTTGCTGAGAATTTCCAGCAGAAGGTTGATTACTGGACCAAGACTCTGGAAGAGAGTGTTGCCGCAGGAAAACGTGTAGTGGTCTGGGGCGCTGGCTCGAAGGGTGTTATGTTCCTCAATACGATGCGTGTTCCCGGCGCCGTAGAATATATCGTCGATATTAACCCACGCAAGCATGGCATGTTTGTTGCTGGTGCCGGTCAGAAGATCGTTCCGGCTGAATTCCTGAGCGAATACCAGCCCGACACGGTGATCATTATGAACGCGATCTATGTTGATGAGATTCGTCAACAGCTTGACCAGCTTGGCGTAAAGGCGGATTGTGTTGCGGCGTAGTGGGAGTTGATTGACGCTTAGACAAACACGAAGAGGGATTAGTCCATGGCAATCACCATCGTCAGAGAACGACCTGATACACCTGATGCTATCAGCCTGATCACCGAATTGGAAGAACATCTTGCCTCGTTCTATCCACCTGAGAGTCGCCATGGCTTTAGCGTCGAAAAGTTGCTTGCTGAAGACGTGGCGTTTTTCCTGCTCTACGCCGACGAACAACATGCGGGTTGTGGTGGTATCAAACTCATGGGCGATGCGTATGGTGAAATCAAGCGGATGTATGTGCGTCCACAGTTTCGTGGGGCAGGATTTGCCAAGCTGATACTAGAGCATTTAGCGGACTATGCCCGTTCTTATAATATCCCCCTGCTGCGTTTAGAAACCGGAATACACCAGCAAGAGGCCATTAGATTATATGAGCGTATGGGCTTTTACCAGATTCCTCCATTTGGCCTCTACACCGACGATCCACTCAGCCGATGTTACGAAAAACAACTTAGCTAAAAGCGTTTGTCCCCACCCACCGCAACTACATCGTTAGAAGTCGACAATCTGGTTACAGTTACAAAGGTAATGCGGTTGGGAGGGCAGGCAATCAAGCGTCAGCGGTGTATTGGTCCTGAAAAGCACCAAGAAGCGTAGCCAGATCTGGATCTACATTCTGCACTTGCTGGATGAGTTCGGCATCGGACACGTCGGCCATACGGTTGAGCACGAAGAGTTGCCACAGTTGTACCAGTACACGCGATCCAAAGTGACGATACAATGTCTGTGCAAGATGCAGAAAGTGACCTGAAAACCACAGATAGTTGTCGAGTGGCAGAGTGATATAGTGGGTTTCAAAATCGGCCAATGTCGGATGCGCCACGAGCGCAGGAGGCAGGTGATGGAGCACAAGAAAAAACGTTTCAGTGATGGGTAAAAGATCCGGCTCCTGATCTGCGATGTACGTGTAGAGGCACAGCGAGGCAAACAACTCCATTAACCACTTCCGTGGGAACCAATAGTCGTGGTGAGCATGACACGCATGGCCGAGATCGTGAATCATCCACAACTCAACGTGCGGGGTCAGATCGAGATTCCCCTGCGGCGTTGCATAGACAGATCGTAAGGATGCGAGCAGATCTGGCGCTGTATGGTGCAACTGTTCCACGATTGGTTCCCAGAAGGTCGTAGGTTCAGCCCCACTGACCACGGTTCGGTGGACATGATCATACATAGCCACCCCATAGAAGGGCATCGGGACATAGTGTGGCCAATCTTGCTGCGAGAGCAGTGCCAGTCGAATGTCTAGCGGGATCTCAAGCAGTGTGGACAGGTAGGTGTGTGCGTGGACAAAGCGTTGGGCAAGTTGACGGGCGTGATCAACAACGGGCGGACTAGCATACACTGGGAAGACAAATCCGCTAAGGGGTGATAAGGTGTCATACGAATGCATGGTCATGACAACACTCCTTTCGTTGGATTAGTGTGTTCTGTTCATGCTACCATGTGAGCGCGGTCCATGCCTATGCTATGACAGAGGGTGCACGTGCTAATCACACGGTTGTGACTGTGGCACGTGCAGGCTAAATATAGATTACACGGGAGGTCTGACTACTTTCTCCGCTGCCTCTTTTTAAGAATCTCGGTAAGGCGTTGACTCTGGTCCTTCATACGATCCATATCTTCCGACGCCTTGTGCTGTAATTTAGTAATAGCACGCATCAATGGTGCCAATTGTGTAGTCATCGTGCCTTTTTGAGTCAACATTTCGTCGGCCTCACGCACGCGGCGTATGCTGTGGATGGTTAACGCGAGGCCAAAGAGCATCCCAGCCAGACCAATGGTCGGTGCCGTTGTGGAAGTGCTTGGAAGCTGCGTCTGTGAGCCTGAATTGTCAGGTCGGGTATCAAAGGGCGGTATGGTCGGCAACACCGAAGTTGGTGGAAGGCGGGAGGTTGGCGCCTCTGGTGACGCTGTCTCTGGGCTAGAATCCATCGTTGGCAAAATAACGGTTGGGAGCGTACCCGGAGGTGCCGGATATGGTTCTGCTGTTTCCGCAGTTTCATCGGCTTGATCTGGTGCCGGATATGGGGAGACCTCTGTCTCCGATGGTGGTATGACAATCGGATCAATCTCCGGCGACGTTTCGAGCGTTGGGCTCTCCTGCTCCAGCGTTGGTGACTCTGTCTCAGGACTGCTTTCGACGACTGTTGGCGACTCTACCTCAGGGCTCCCCTGCAAAGCCTCTACTTCTGACAACTCAGCTTGTGTATTCTCTGGTGCTTCAGGAATAATCGTTGGCTCTGGCTCTGGTGTTGGTTCGGCGGTCGGCTCCGCCGTTGGTTCTGATGGTGCAGTTGGCTCTGGCTCTGGTGTTGGTTCTACAGTAGGCTCTGCCGTTGGTTCTGGTATATCAGTCTGTCGATTCTCCTCAGGTACAGGTGAAACATCTTGTATTGGCGCGACTTTTGTGACTTCGGGGAGATCAATCGCCGTACCAGGCGTTGCCCGTGGCGGAACACCTGCCACAATCTCTATCGAGAGTTGATCGGAAGATGCGGTACTGAAGGTGTCGTCCTGCGCGAGCGTTTGGCTCATAATCTCTTCACCAGGGAGCGCGTCAACACGCACTTGTGCCTCAATGGAGATCACTGCAGTATCATCAAGTTGGGCACCAACCATGCATATGACCGGATTTTCTAACTTACACTCCCCATATGCGGACACTGCACCCAAAAGCTCTATCGGCCCATCAATACTGGTACGAGCCTCAACCTCACGACTCATCTCACTCGTGGTTGTAATGTGTACTGTATAACTGTAGACCTCCCCAGGCTGGACCTGCTCCACAGATGCTTCTTTCCCAATCTCTAAAGGCGGATCGCCAATCGTTGGTTCGGGCATCTCTGGGACGGTTGGCGTCGGTGTAATCTCTTCAACAACATCCGCTGTTGGAGAAACTAGGGTGGTTGGAGTTGCATCAATGGAAGTTTGCTCAGTGGTAGGGGTAGGAGTCGAATCACTGATAGCCTCTTCAGTTGATGGGAGTCCAATCGTTGGAGTAGCCTGCTCCATCAGTTCCAGTGAGGCTGCGGGAACGCTGGTAGGACTGATCCAACGATACACCTCAGCCCCGATTGATGAGATCAACAAAATGAAACTGACCACAATTAATGATAACTCAAGCTTTGTCCAGCGCACCGAGCGACGCCGAGATGAAGATTGATGTACACGCATGATTTTGGTTGCCTTCCGTACAAACAGAACCTCTCAGAGCCATCGCTGAAAACGATAGCGTTAGCTGATGTTATACTAACAGGCAACCTGATGTTCTTACATGACAGAACGATGTCAAATGAATCTAGTACTACTGAGCGCTGAATACCCACCACAACCTGGTGGCATTGGGGACTACACCAAACAGCTTGGAGAAGCGCTAAAACAATGCAATCAAGCAGTCCATGTGATTACTAGCACACGCCGTAATCAGAACCAAAATAGCTTTACAGTTTTACCACAAATCGTACTACCAATTTCCGTATGGAACTGGCAGTGCTGGTCCGCAATCATCGATGTACTGAGCCAGATTCGTCCTGATGTGCTCCACATTCAATACCAAACGGGGGCATATGGTATGCATCCTGCCATCAATTTTCTCCCATGGCGACTGAGCAAACTTCCTGGACGCCCAAAGGTTGTTGTAACAGCGCATGATCTATTGCTTCCCTATCTCTTCCCCAAAGCCGGCCCTGCACGGCGTTGGGTTACTCAGCGTCTGTTCGCTGATGCTGACAGAGTTGTGATGACCAATCCACATGATTATGTCGAGTGTCAACAACACTATGGCAGTCATCTGCGTCATCGTCCCGGTCTTATTCCCATTGGAAGTAACATCACTGTGGCACCACCAGCCGATTACAATCGAGCAGCTTGGCGCAAACAACATGGTGCAAGTGATGATACTGTGATTGTGGCCTACTTTGGGCTGCTGTCATCGAGCAAAGGGGTTGATACACTCATTGATGCACTTAGTCAGCTACCACTCAATTATCGTTTGCTTATCATCGGTGGAGCCGCCACCACATCACAGGACCGTAAGTACGCTGACACAATCAAGCAACAGATAGCCAGTCTTGGGTTAACACGACGGGTAATATGGACAGGACATTGCAATGAGTCGGATGTCTCAGCGCATCTGCTTACGGCTGACGTAGTTGCCCTACCGTTTGTGGATGGTGCTTCTTTTCGACGCGGAAGCCTCCTCGCAGCGCTTGCCCATGGCGTCCCTGTCATCACAACACATCCTGAACAAAGCCCTCCTGTCGCTAATTTTTCGCAACTTGTTGATGGCAAACACGCACTCCTCATTCCAACATCCAATGCTCACGCTCTAGCGAAGGCTATTCAAAAACTCACGAACAACTCGTCATTACGCACCGATCTTGGTAGACAGGGGCAAGATCTAACTCCTTATTTTTCGTGGGATGCCATTGCAGATCAGCACATCACCCTCTATGAAAACCTTCTCGCCGAGTTATGATATCCTACACCGTAAAGGTTTTGTAATGACAAGGAGCATCCATAGCATGGGTACATTTAACATTGTTGAGATAGTAGGATATACCTTTTTTTTCATTGGCTCACTCATTACACTTGTTGGCGTCATCTGGTTGCTAGTGCTAGCATTTCGTCGCCATATCCTCTGGGGGCTTGGCAGCTTTTTTATTCCCCTTGTCATCATTGTCTTTGCAATCAAGTTCTGGGCCACTGCCCAAGTCCCTTTTGTGCTCTATATTATGGGAAGTATCACTATGATTCTGTCCAGCGTGTATTTTTTTATATAAGGATTGTATGTGGCAAAATTACCAGACATTCTGCTTCCAAATCATCTAAAAGAGCGTCTTGCTGGAGGACATCCCTGGGTCTACCGGGATCATATCCCCAAAGATGTACAACTTCCCACAGGCAGTTGGGTGCGCTTACGTTGTGCTTCCTGGCGTGGGTTTGGCTTGTGGGAGGCACACGGGCCAATCGCTGTCCGTATCTTCTCAGAGCGCTATCTCCCTGATACACGCTGGTTCGAAGCACGTCTGGCAGCAGCTTGGGAGCTTCGTGCACCTCTGCGCGAGGCAGGCTGTACCGCATATCGCTGGCTTTTTGGCGAGAGCGATGGCATCCCTGGTATTACTATCGATCTGTATGGTCATTTTGCAATCATCCAAACATATATGGAGGGCGCCTCCACACTCCTGAACTGGTTGGTCAAATCGATGCAAACCATCGCCCCACTACAGGGAATCGCCCTACGCACACGCCATACCGATGACATCTCCAGCAACGCGGACGATCACAAAATACAACTTCTCTGGGGCGATCTCCCGCATCAGGATTATACAGTGATGGAATATGGCTTCCTTTTTCACGTCGATGTACGAAAGGGACAAAAAACGGGGCTTTTTCTGGACCATCGCGAGAATCGTCGCTATGCCGAAACAATAAGCCAGAATAAAACTGTGCTGAACTGCTTCGCATACACCGGGGCATTTTCGCTCTATGCCTTGCGTGGAAGCGCACAACACGTAACAAGTGTCGACATCGGAAAAGGTCTAGCTGGGGCAGCTGAACGCAATATCGAGCTAAATCAGTTAGACGCCTATCGACACGAGTTTATTACCAGTGATTGCTTTGAGGTACTCAATCAGTATGTGAAACAAGAGCGCACATTTGATGTCGTGATTCTTGACCCACCAAGTTTTGCAAAGAACAAACAGAATCGGCACGCAGCGGTGCGCGCATATACCAAACTCAATACCCTGGCGATGCGTTGTGTTTCGCCAGGTGGCCTCCTTGTAACGGCAAGCTGTACTAGTCAAGTGATTCCCGAAGTCTTTCGGGAGATGCTGGGAAATGCTAGTGCCAATACGGATCGGCGACTACAGATCATCTATGAAGCAGGGCAACCACTCGATCATCCCGTGCTTGCTTCCTTCCCCGAGGGACGTTATCTTAAGTTTGTAGTTGGACGAATCCTTACGCAGCAGTAAGAGATAAACAGGTAGCTATTGATGGCTTCGACGCACCATCCACCACGAGCCTGTAGCAAGACCAAGAGCCAATACAACAAGCACCATTTGAACCACACGTAACGGTGCAATAGGCTCATCAGTTGCAGGTGTTTCACGAGCACCAGTTGGTTGTTGAACCACGTCCGCGCCCTCGACCACCGACTCTTCCTCACCTACTGAAGGAGCTTGTATTTGTGGCGGCGCAGACAGCATCTCACCAGATTCAGGTTGTAGATCTAGAGGTGCAACCAAATCGTCCTGAGCAGACTCTTCTTCTGCACCATTCTGGAAGTTGTCCCTTGCTGTTGCTTCACCTGCTTCAGAAGCTTCTTCCTCCATCGACCCCTCCTGCTCCATAATACTGCCATCTGCTTCTTCAGATGCCGGTACTGCATCGTCTGCATCTGCCATGTCGGTTGAACCTGTCTGAGGCTCAACTTCTCTAGCTGTACCAGGGGCTATCTCGGCTGGAGCTTCTTCAAGAGCCAGTTCAGGTGCTGCTGCTCCATCAAGTGCCTCTTGAGAAGCAGTTGGAGCACTTCCCAAAAAGCCAAATTCAAGGGTTAGAGTTAGTGCAAAGACAATGGCAGTCAGAGCCGAGCCCAGGCGTAACCAAGACGCGATTCTGAGCCATTCCATGGATCCTGTCTGTACAGTTGCCGGGTCGATGGTAAAGGAGCGTGGTGGCGTCACTGGTGGCAAATCCTGTAAGAGATGAACCGTGACCTGTAGCTCATTGAGCGTTTGCTGGAGTGCAGGATCTTCTGCCAACCGCTTTTCTAATCGCGTGCGTTCTGCGTCTGGTAAAGCATCATCAAGGTAAGCTGATAGGAGTTCGATGTCCTCATTGTCGAAATCAGAAATATGTGTCGTCATTATAGTTATGCTATCTCAGGGAGTGCCGATAAATACAGGTATCAAACAATTCCCTGGTTTATGATCCTTTCATGTGTAGGACGAAGGAGCAAAGGAGAGAGTTCCCTCTGCCGCACTATCAACTACGGGAATGGTCTGTCCAAAGGCAGCACGTTTCAGATCATTATCTCTAGTACGAATATTTTGTGCAAACAGCCCTGTCTCAATGGTACCAGATTTTCGGAAGGAACAATTACCTCACAAATAAGAGGGAGATTCAAACATCTCCCCATTGACTTAATTAAACTCACAGTGTACAATTAAACTCACAGTGTACAGATTATAAAGGAGTTACAGGTGCCAAGACCACGACGCGACGATATTGTTCAACAAAGAATTGCGGAAATCAAGCGTGCTGCATACCAACAATTAGTGGAAAAAGGCACTGCTGGTTTATCATTGCGTGCTACTGCACGAAGTCTTGGCATCGCACCCAATTCCATCTACAACTATTTTCCAAACCTCAACAATTTGATAACCGCGTTAATAGTTGATGCTTTTGCAAGCTTAGCTGAAGCAGTAGAGAAGGCTGGGAATAGTTCATCGTGCAACAATCATCTAGAACGATTTATTAAAGTGCTACAGCATTATCGCATATGGGCTTTATCTCACGCGATTGAATACCAACTCATTTATGGAAATCCCATTCCTGGTTATGAAGCTCCCGCAAACATAACAGAGCCTTTAACAATTCGTAGTTTTCAAGGTGCATTACGCTGGCTTGTAGAAGCATGGCAAGCCCAAGAGTTACACATTCCACCTTCTTATGAAAACATTCCAGAGCCAATACATCCACATATAAGGCATTTTAAAAAAGAAGTAGGTTTTGATGTACCAGAGGCGCTTTATTATATGATGTTTGTTGCTTGGTCACGTATACATGGCATGATTATGCTAGAGCTTTTTGGTCATTATGATAGCGCGCTTGGTGATACAGAAGCTTTTTTTCAACACGAAATCGATATAATGGTGAAGCAATTGGGCTTTACGGCTCCACCCTGATTCTCTACTCCCTATTGATCCACAGGCACATATAGTTCTTTACTTAACATTTGCAACCTTATACTCACACACCTTTAAATATATGGTTTTACTTTTTATACCTTAAATATTACGAATTACTATCAAAAAACTTTTATACATAAAACACACTACTTAGGAGCTTTTTATGACGAAACAACCATTACCATCCAAATTGCTAGGATTTTTGCTTATCATAACCCCTCTTTTAACAGGGGCTTTATTCCTTACATTATCTACAATATTCGACACTGATGTACCAACAGATGCACTATTAACATATTTCCACGCAAACCAATCTACAATTTCTTCTTTATTTTATATCTCTGCTCTAGTTAACATAATACATATCGTGATAGTCATAGGACTACACGGTTTACTGGCACCAAAGCACGCATACGTAGTAATATGTACGGTATTTGGAATACTATACAATCTGCTTTTTAGCATACAGAATATTCAGTGGCGCTTTTTAGTTACACATCTAGCTGAAGTATTTGTTGATCCAACCAGTAGTCCACAACTTAAAGAGACTATGATAGGTATCTTTGACAGTAGTTATGCCTATCTTGGTTTTGGAATAGAGGGTAATCTTGGTTTATTACTACTATTTTTGTGGTTACTTGGCATAGCAATCGCTGTTCTGCGTGATACGCATTTCCCAAAGTGGCTCGGAGTGCTTGGGTGTATCAGCACTATAATGTTTTTAGTGAATTATCTTGAATTTTTGGGACCACAGCCTCCTTCTATCGCTATAATTGGAACAATTGGAAACAATTTAATTAATATCTGGCAGCTATTACTTGGCGTTTTTATTTTGCGTCAAAAGTGGTGAAGATACATTCGATGATTTGAACCAATCAACACAACTTCGTCTCTTTGAAACACAGAATCAATACAAAACATCTGATGAAAAACACTCCCCAACAGGTTGATTTTAGCTCCTGCCGAAGCTATACTTAATTACATACTCACAAACACGCCCAGTGGCACAAGATCAACCTGCCAGAAACTCATCTGAACGACCGATTCCTGTTGATTAACAACAGAGCACGCGATGAT
>JBCDFA010000275.1:0-10769 GCA_039178835.1 Chloroflexota bacterium | reverse complement strand
TGACCATTTTCTATCTTATTCGCCATGGTGAAACAGAATGGAATGTGACGGGCCGATGGCAGGGCCATATGGACATTCCGCTTAATGATGTTGGATTGGCACAAGCTCAACGTGTTGCTGAACGATTGCAAAAAGAAAACACGCATTTTGATGTACTCTACAGTAGCGATTTGCAACGCGCATGGATGACCGCACAGACAATTGGAAAAGCGCTCAGTGTTGAACCGCAGCCATTACAAAGCCTACGCGAGATTGATTTAGGAACATGGGGTGGTAAGACACGCGCAGAGATTGAAAAGAATGATCCTGAAACCATGGCACGCATCGATGCGGGTGAAGATATTCCGCGTGGCGGCGCAGAACGCATCGCCGACCTGCGTGTACGTGTGGTCGCAGCCGTTGAGCAACTTGCCACGCAGCACCCCAACGAGACCGTTGGCCTTGTCGCGCATGGTGGCACTATTCGTTCATTGCTCACCCACGCAACCCAGGGGAAGCCAGACGCGCTGGGGTGGGGCCAACACATTGGAAACACTGCTATTTCGGTTGTTATTCGTACCGAAGCGGGGTGGGACATGAGCGTTATCAATGATATGGCGCATCTTGGTAAAACCGATCAAGCACCAGACTTGATGTCGGCACCACCTGATGACGCCGAACAGGTATAAATCGAACTATGTAGCAGAGAGGTCAGATGATCGATGGACGACCGCTATACAATTGACACACCAGAGAACATCGAATTTGCGTATGACATTGCCGGTATTGGCTCACGATTTCTGGCAGCCATTATCGACACCTTTCTTATCATCGTGGCACAGGTAATCGTTTTTGTGTCAGCCGGTCTAATTCTATCCGCATTTGGCTTAGACACTGCTGGCACAGCACCAGAAAGCGTTATTCTGGCACTTTCTACGCTGGTCGGTTTTGGAATTTTGTGGGGGTACTATATCGCATTTGAGGCAGTCTGGAATGGCCAGAGCCCTGGTAAGCGGGCCATTGGGTTGCGCGTGGTACGCGAGGGTGGGCGGCCCATCACATTTGTGAGTTCGGTCATTCGTAACCTCATTCGTTTTGCCGATTTTCTTCCAGCCTTCTATGGTGTTGGTGTTATCGCTATGTTCATTGATCGCCGCGCCCGTCGCCTTGGAGATCTGGCTGGCGGCACATTGGTTGTGAAAGAGCGGCAGAGTGTGACCCTTGAGAGCCTGTCAAACGCCCCGACTGTAGCACCACCTCAGCCAGGTGATCCACAACGAGAGATTACCTTACCAAACATCCATGCGCTCAACGATCAGGATTATGATTTGATACAGGAATTTCTGCGGCGCCGATCAGAGCTTGGTCGCGATGCACGAGCACGGCTGGGGATACAGCTCGCCAGTGGGTTGCAGGCGCGTCTCGGTTTGCCACAGGGCGGTGATGCCGAACGCTTCCTCCAGCATGTTGCTGTCGAGTATCAAGTGTTTAAGCAACAACAAGAGGTCGAACGAACGCTCTTGTAAACTATTTACAGGAGACAAAGACACAATACATCTGTCGTTTCCATGAAAGCAGGCCAGCAGCCATTAGATACCGCTGGCTTGTTGCTTGTTTTTCAAATGTCTGTATCACCGATAGTGTGCGGAAGAATGATTTTTAAAGATTCCTATTGCTTAACCTCCGCCTGCCGTGCAACAGCCTCGGCGGCTGCTTTTGCCGCTTCATCACCACCCAGATAGTAACGGTCAACGACTCCCATGTTGCTATCTAACTCATAGATAAGTGGAATGCCCGTTGGAATGTTCAGCTCGACAATATCTGCCTCGGAGACATCATCCAGGTGCTTCACTAACGCCCGCAAGCTGTTGCCGTGCGCCGCGATGACTACTTTTGCACCGCTCTTGATGGTTGGTACAATACGCTCTTCCCAGTAGGGCAAAACGCGGTCCAACGTGGTCTTGAGCGACTCGGTTGCTGGCAATTCAGTAGGATCGACCGAGGCGTATCGTGGGTCAAATTTTGGGTGACGCTCATCACTAAGTTCAAGTACGGGTGGGGGAATGTCGTAGCTGCGGCGCCAGATTTTGACCTGATCGGTACCATGCTTCTCGGCGGTTTCCGATTTGTTGAGTCCCTGTAACCCACCGTAATGGCGTTCATTGAGCTTCCAACTACGCTCCACAGGTATCCACATCAAGTCCATTTCATCTAAGGTAAGCCACAATGTACGAATGGCACGCTTGAGCACTGAGGTAAACGCTATATCGAAACTAAACCCCTCTTCAAGCAGTTGCTGACCAGCCCGACGAGCCTCACTCACACCCTGTTCCGTAAGATCAACGTCGGTCCAACCAGTAAAGCGATTTTCGAGATTCCACGCACTCTGCCCGTGGCGAAGCAATACAAGTTTTGTCATATCACATCCTTTTGATAGGAAGTAATCCTTTATTCAATGTTCTTTCCTATTACAGGTTGGTAGCATTCTATCATAAAGGGGGAACGACTTCGCCAAGATTCGCAGGAATTATACTTCCAGTGTCAAACTAACTGGGCAATGATCTGAACCAAGAACGTCTGTATGGATGTCAGCATCGACAATGCGCTCCTGCAGATCAGAGGATACAAACACATAATCGATCCGCCAGCCTTGATTCCGTGCTCGTGCCCCGGTTCGCATGTCCCACCACGAATATTTGACGACATCAGGATGCTGAAAACGAAAGGTATCGATCAAACCAGCGTCGAAGAACTCAGACAATCCGGCGCGCTCTTCGGGCAAAAAGCCAGATTTCTTCGAACCCTCTTTTGGTCGCGCCAGATCGATCTCGGCAAAGGCTGTGTTGACATCACCTGCTACAATCACCGGACGATCAGCTGCACGATATTTACCCACCACCTCGAGGAAGCGCTTGTAGAACGCAAGTTTGTGTTGCACCCACTCAGGGCCACGACCACCGTTGGGGAAGTAGATGTTGAAGAAGACAAATGGGGCAAACTCCGTAATCAAAATACGTCCTTCATCATCAAAACGTGGATCATTGAATCCTGTGTGTGTGACTTCCGGCATCACATGTGTATAGGTCGCTACGCCACTGTAGCCCTTTTTAACCGCCGAACTCCACTTGGAGTGATACCCAGGAGGACTCAACAATTGTTGGGAAACTTGTTCGGGATGGGCCTTCGTCTCTTGTACAGCAAGAATATCAGCCTGATTTTGCTGCATCCAATCAAGGAAACCCTTCTTTTCGGCTGCCCGGATGCCATTGACATTCCAGGACACTAATTTCATCACTGTCATATGGTTCTTTCGTTAGGTTTGTCTGGATGGTCTATTCAAACCACGCCTGGTAGAGTACCGCTGTCGAATTGGTGAGCAATGGATACCACGACCAGCGGTTGCTTGTTTTGCGTGCTTTAGCAAATGCCTGACCACCAGCATGTACGATAGTCCATTGTGCCCATTGCTCACGCTCCTCGGCCTCGGCAATCATACGATTTGCAACCGACTGCTCCTCATTCGTCATACGCTGAGCTTGGGTGCGAAAATCAGCGGCAGTGCGACGCAGCACCTCACGTATTTCATCGACAGGTAGTTTGAGGCACTTAGGACAGATATTCCCTACGAATACGAAATGTGTATCAGCAGCAACGCCACTAATCGCATGCAACTTAAATTTGCTGCCGCAAATACAGCATTCTTGGTCAATGTCCTCCCCATTCTTGGAGCGCGATTGAAGATCGTAGCGAGACATCCCTATTCGCAATAATTGATCAGTTGTTGTAGAAGTAAGCACAGCATCAATTCCTACAAGATTTGTTTAAGAGAGTAGTTGTCGTACCCAATGCACAGCACTGTTGTGACACATATGAACAGGCCCATTCGTATCAACGAGTTATATATGATGGGTATGCACGATTATAGCATGCCTGTCGATAGGAGATATCATGGTTGTGGGATGACAAAAGAGCTCAACCAGAAGAGGAATGGTTATGCAGGAAACACAAGAGTGGAGGAGGAAGCCCTTCTATTTCCTGCATTTTTTAGTCACAACTGTGACGTGAGAGGTAGTTCCGCTTATCGCCACCCATTGCACATTGAGGGCCATAAAAATCGCCACCCACCACACTCCATATCCGATCCTCAACATGTTTGTCGTAACAGGGATGTATTACCACCCCACTCACATCACTCCACGACACTTCCCCCTTACGACCGTATCTAAGTAAGTTTGCTTACTTAGATGTATACGATGGAGTGTATCACCGCACGAAGTCATAGAGAAGATCACAGAGTAATCATAAAATGATCACTCCAGAAGCAGGTAAACAAGCTCTCAAAAAACATAATACTGGAAGTGTCATCATTGATTGGCAACACAACGACGAACATCTTGTTGTGATCAGAGGGAATACATCTCAAAACGAGATTCCGAGCGAAGTTATCTCTTTATTGGCAACCTTACCAAGAGATTCGATTATAGATACATCCTCGATCCAAACCTACTATACTTGGTATAATGTACAATAATAATCGTTGACAAAGTCATATAAGGAGGTATGCACTATACCGACAAGCGACATTCACGAATTGGGCACCCTCGTACGTCAATTGCGAACAGCAGATCCACAACGACGCGTATTCGGTTCCAAACAACACCTCTATCAATTCAGGCCCACCATCACACAATCTGAAGTGCAGACATTCGAACATAAACATCACATTACACTACCCGCAGACTATCGGCAATTTATACTACAGGTCGGTAACGGCGGTGCCGGACCGTTTTATGGGTTGGCATCGCTTAGATGGGCGGCTTTGGATAGTACCCTTCATAAACCATTTCCATTTATTACTACAACAAACACAGACTCGCAGGGCATTTACAACGGTGCGCCAGACGAGTACCCTGGTGTGCTTGAGCTTTGCCATCTAGGCTGTGGTATCTATTATTATCTGGTGGTTAATGGGCCCACATATGGCACAATGTGGGAAGGCCGTGAGGACTTTTACCCTACTGGGCAATCTTTTGGCACCTGGTACCGCCAGTGGGCCGAGAGCACCCTACGAATCCTTGCCAATGAGCCTTTGGTTGATCGGTTAGCTATAGGCATGTCAAAAGCACAGGTTATAGCTGCTATTGAGGCGGATTGGCGAGAACGAGAGGTATATGATGGTTCGAAATATTATTTGGAAGCAACAGATATTCCAGCACAACTCGAATTGAACAAAAAGCGAATTGTCATCAAAATCAGACGTTACGAGACTATTTAGCATATCTTGAAAGGAGGCGGATTCTCGCCTCCCGCAAATGCCACTGAAACTCTTACGAAGTTCCAGTGGCAGTATCAGGGGCGAAAGTCTTAAAGCAGTACTAGCAGTTATGTGTGAATGGGGAGAGGCACAGCAACAGCAAAAGGCTGTCACAACTCATACATAGGAGAACAGCACAACACAAAATCAGATGTGGTATCTACCGCAGAAACACGCGCTCAGGATCAACCACCTCACGCAGGACCTGTAGCTCTATGGCAGACGGTGGTAGTGTCTCAACAGCTTGGGTTGCCTCCAATGCAAAACCTGTATCGTCAACGATGGCCTGTGGTGTCAAACCAGGATGGTAGCTATAGAGATACATTTCTTTGCTTTCTGCATGGAAACGCAGTACAGCTTTCGTTGTGACAACAGCGCTTGGTCCGCCCCAGCGGAGACCAACCTTTTGGCGACTATCGTAGCCTTCAATCCAACCAGGACTTGTGCAATAATCGACCTGCTCCGGGAAGCGACGCTTCTCGTGCTGGGCAATAACAATTGTGCGACGAGCAAGACACGCAATATCGGCGGCACCACCACTACCGGGAAAACGTACCTTGGGACGACGTGGATCAGGGCCAATCGAGGTGCTGTTGATATTTCCATATCGATCAATTTGGGCTCCACTAATAAAACCAACATCAACCCGCCCAGCCTGAAGTGTATAGGCGAATATCTCGCTCAGGCCCGCTGCTGTCGCTGCTCCATGCATGGTGCGTGGATCACCAACCGACATGGGCAGATGTGCCAGTTGGCTGGCAATGGCCCCCGCCTCAAAGATGATACAACAATCAGGGGCATGGGTATGCTGAGCCAGCATAGCACCCAGCATCGGCAACCCTGTACCAGCAAACACCACTTCACCATCTTGGATTTCACGTGCAGCAGCAACTGCCATCAGTTCGGTCAATGTGTAATCAGTCATCAGTTGCGCTCCCTTCGGCGTAAGTGCGGATTGTACCCATAAGCAGGATCAGCACGTAACGTATCAAGCCAGGCAGATCCGCCAATAGTTTCGAGATAGGTGTCGTGGTCGGAAACACCATACACATAGGTGTCTAGGTATTGCTGGTAACTCTCATCATCCTTCGCGCTGGTGTGGTAACGATTGATCTGGCGTGGATCGTAATCGTAGTAGTTGTAGACAGCAAAGGGATGGGCACCAAAAGGTGCATGACAGACATGCGAGACCGCAAAATAAGGCAGACGATTGTGATCAGCTTCGCGTCGCAACTCTTCCTCAGAGACAATTTCTTCGGCAGTAACGATTAAGACATCACCACAAAGTGCCTGTTGAAAATCGGCAAAAACCTGTCCTTCAATACGAACAACTCCACTAGGTGTCGCCTTTTGCACATGCAGCACTGCAAAGTCGGTCCGAATGGCTGGCACAAGCACAACTGTATCATCAGGATCAAAGGGAGATGTCATAACATGGGCTTTCTTCGTCGCAGTACGAGGATCATCAGCGCGCTGTTCAGAGGATAGGGCATCGCGAGCCAACACATCACTCCCGAGGAGGCTTCGCACCGGCATAAAGGGAATACCCATCGCGCCAGCAGTAAAGCGTGCAACCATCGCGAAGTTGCTGTAATCTTCCCACTCAATAGCACCACGCTGCACCGCTGTACGCCACCTCGGACCAATCGTCCCAAACGCTTCATCGGCAATGTACGCCATTTCGACACGTTTGACACATCCAGCACCGATCAGGATATCCCAATCACTACCGGCTGAGTGGCCAAAGAGATAGAGGTGACGGCGCTGTAAACGAATCAACTCATAGATAAACGCCATGGGGTGACGTTGGGTGGTAAAACCACCAAAAGAGATACTCGCGCCATCGGAGACTAACGCTGCTGCATCGTGGAGGGGCAAAAGTTTGTCCGCCATTGTACAACTCCTGTACCTCATTCCAATCTAGAATTTGGTACCGCATAAGATGAGCCTATATCGATGGTTGAATCTATTATATGCGACATATCTCACAAGCGAGTGTTGGAACGGGCTCACTTTATGGAGTTTTCCAAATGGTTGGGTTTCCGACTGGCGGTGTGTATGATCTGTACTGATTATTGCGGCCAATAAACTCAAGGTACGCAAGAGAAAAGGTCGTAGACTGCCATGCAACCAGTAATGCTGACACAAGCGCGACAACGATAACAGAGATAATAATCGCGGCAACTGATACTACATATATCCAAAAATATGCTTCCACCATAGAGAATAACAAAATCCACAATATCTGTAGTGGGGTAAATGCTATAGATAGAATAAACCAAAGCGCAAAGCCTGCAAGTATATAGAGTAGCCCAAGAACCAGAATGTCTACAAACCGATGGAAAAACAGATCAAAACCATGCCCTATCGCGCGAAACACACCCATGTTCTGAATAACAATCCCTCTATATGCCGATGCTTCAATAATCTGGAAAAAAATAGCCAGAGGCAAGGCAAAACAGAATAATAGCAGCAGAATGAAAAGCCCTCCTCCTACCATAGAAAGGAATGCGGAGTCTTCTGTCATAAACAGTTGATAAAGAGCGACAATTGATCCACCAAGAGAGGCCAATGCGAGAAGACCTATCACCACGAATGGGAACAGCAGAATAAGTTTCATGACAATGACACGTAGTAATGCTCGAACACCACTACCTACCACACTTCCAAAGGTTGGTTGTAGCCCTTGGTTGGATTGATCGACTGCGGCAATCAATCCGGCCCGTGCAATTAAACTGATGATCCAGAGAAACAAGGGTATGATAACAAACGCACTCATAAAGATGACCATTGTCTCCCAACTCATACCTAGCACACGCGGCAATACCTCTATAAGCGGTTCAAAATTTCCTGTCTCGATGGCTTCGAGAGCGCGTTCCAGTTCGGCATCTGTTATAGGAGCCAATTCTTGTGATGTAGAAGTAGATACTGATGACAGCGTATTAAATGGCCAGTTTAGACCAACGGTACCACCACCTAATGCTACCAGAAAACCGAGAATCCAGAAAAAACGGTTCCGCCAGACGAGTAACCAGCCCTGTGTAATGATATGCCCATGATCCATTACAATCTCGCTTTCAAACCTATATGCCTATAAGTTAATACCATATACGCAATACGGGAGTGGAGGTTACAGCATGCATTAAAACCTGACCAAAACCTAACCAATCGTAGGATGTCATATAGACACAAAGTTAGGTATGATGAGAAGACCGCGAAATTTATCACAAACAATAGCAGTATGGATACGGGACACCGTATGGATATCGACAAGGAGAGTCGTACTGTGACAAAGATGATCGCACCATATGTACAATGGCAACATCTACTCAAGCAAATGAAAGATGTCGCACCCGAAACTTTTGGCCAAGATGAGCAAGTCCTCAACCTTATCAAAGGAGACTGGGGCTTTCCTGGACATGCCAAATCATATGTATCGTCGGTTGATGGAAGTCTTCTCGGCAGTCTACCCATGATCGATCTGGAGACTGCGAAGGAAGCTGTAAAATTTTCATCCGACGAATCCAAAACCTGGGCTAAGATTGATCTCGATGAACGTCGACGACGGGTATCTGAATGTGTCAACCAACTCGAAGCTCATCGCGAACTGTTAGCCCACCTACTTATGTGGGAAATCGGCAAACCCTACAAACAAGCCCTAACGGATGTTGAGCGCTGCAACAGTGGCGTCGTTTGGTATATCGAAAATATTGAAGGGATGATGCAGAAACGCAAACCCCTAGGTGTTATCTCCAATATTGCCTCGTGGAACTACCCCTACTCGGTATTGATGCACGCCGTTTTGGTACAAATACTTGCAGGCAATAGCGTCATTGCCAAGACCCCCACCGATGGAGGGCTGTACGCACTTACACTCGGCATGGCCCTCGCACGCCGCTGCGGATTGCCGGTATCACTCGTCAGTGGCTCAGGCGGACAACTCAGTGACGCGCTGGTACGGAATCCTGATATCGATTGTCTTGCTTTCGTCGGTGGACGGAGCAATGGTCGTGATGTTGCTTCCAGCCTCTACGACCGAGATAAGCGCTACATGCTGGAGATGGAAGGCATTAACGCCTATGGTATCTGGGATTTCTCCGACTGGGATAGTCTGGCCCAACAACTCAAAAAAGGGTTTGACTATGGCAAGCAGCGCTGTACTGCCTATGTACGTTTTGTCGTTCAACGCCAGCTCTTCCCCAAATTTCTGGATGTCTATCTTCCAACACTTAAGTCACTCAAAACAGGAAATCCTACGCTCGTTGATAAGCCGGACGACACACTTCCGTCTCTTGATTTTGGCCCGTTGATTAATAGCAAGCAGGTGGAAGAGCTACGGGTCATGTACAGCGAAGCTATCGGTAATGGCGCGATCAGCCTGTTTGATGGAGAAATCGACGAGTCACAGATCTTGCCTGGCCAAGACATCTCGACCTACATGCCACCCATGGCGTTGCTGAATGTGCCACGTAACTGCCAACTCTATTACAAAGAGCCATTTGGCCCAGTTGACACCATCGTGATCGTTGATCGCGTAGACGAGATGGTGAGCGAAATGAACATCTCCAACGGTTCACTAGTTGCTTCTGTTGCGTGCGACGATACGAAATTTGCCGACGAGATTGCAAGTGAGATCCGCTCATTCAAAGTTGGGATTAACAAACAACGTTCACGTGGCGACCGTGAAGAAGTCTTCGGCGGCATTGGCCAATCGTGGAAGGGCTGCTTTGTCGGTGGCAAGTACCTGGTTGAGTCCGTCACAGAAGGGCCACAGGGTGAGCGGTTGCACGGAAACTTCCCAGACTATACCCTCATGCCTGAACAACGGTAGAACGCTAACGACAAGACAGGACGAAATCGTGCGAGAGCCAGCATACATTGCATGCTGGCTCTTCATTGTGAGTCCACCTACAAGGTGTTATTTAGGTATTATAAAAAAAGACATCCAACTAGCTATAAGGAGTATGTCGTGTTACAAGAAAACCGTATCAAACAAGCGCTACAGCGGGGTGACGCAGTGATTGGCACCATGGCAAGTGAAATACGCTCACCCGGATTTATGTGGGTGCTCGCACATGCCGGATTCGACTTTGTGTTTATCGACATGGAGCATGGCACCTACGACCTGCCAACTGTCGCCGACCTGATCAAAGTGGCACGACTGGCAGGCATCGTCCCGTTGGTGCGTGTTCCTGATCTCGGATACCACTTTGCTGCCCAGGCACTGGATGCAGGTGCCATGGGCCTGATGCTGCCACGCGTCGAAACACGGGCGCAGGCGGAACAATTCGTGAGCTTTATGAAATACCCACCGCTTGGGGTACGCGGCATGTCTGCTCACCGTGGCCATACCAACTACGAACGGGCAACACCACGCGAACTGGTGAATCACATGAATGAACACACCATCGTTGTGATTCAGATTGAGCGCCAAAATGCCGTTGAAAATATCGATGAGCTGTTGGCAGTACCAGGT
>JBCDFA010000274.1:0-10804 GCA_039178835.1 Chloroflexota bacterium | reverse complement strand
GGCGTGTGGTCCTAACGTAAGAAAATAGGGCAAATCACCAATTGCGGGAAATGGTGATTTGCTAAAGACCTCAATCGGTATCATCCCTTCAAATTCGCGCAGATCTAGCTCGACACACTGAATAAAACGGGAAAGATTGGCCACCACCAGGATATGCTCATCCTCATACTGACGAATAAAGACCAGCACATGTCGATTTTCTGGCTGGAGGAATTGTAAGTTCCCACGACTGAAAGCCTGGTACCGCTTACGGGTGGCTATCAGATGTTTCATCCATCTCAATAACGAATATGGATTGTCTTCCTGCGCTTCGACATTGATAACTTCGTAATGATATTCAGGATCGATAGTAACAGGCAGAAAGATGCGCTGCGGATTTGCCCGTGAGAAGCCTGCATTCAGTTCGTGGCTCCACTGCATGGGTGTGCGAACGCCATCTCGGTCACCCAGGTAGATATTGTCGCCCATCCCAATTTCATCGCCGTAGTAGACGACAGGTGTTCCTGGCAGCGCAAAGAGCAGACTGTTCAACAATTCAACCTGCTTGCGGTCATTCTGAAGCAGTGGGGCGAGGCGACGACGAATACCCAGATTGATGCGTGCACGAGGATTGCGTGCAAAGGTGCGGTACATATACGCACGTTCTTCGGCTGTCACCATTTCGAGTGTCAGTTCATCGTGGTTTCGTAAAAACAGAGCCCACTGGCAACTATCAGGTATTTTGGGAGTCTGATAGAGCGTTTCGGTGATCGGGAAGCGATCTTCGGTACGCAGTGCGATAAACATGCGCGGCATGAGGGGAAAGTGAAACGCCATATGGCATTCGTCACCATTCCCAAAGTAGGAGACGGCATCTTCTGGCCATTGGTTGGCTTCTGCCAGCAACATACGATCACTGAAATGGGTATCCACATGGGCGCGTAGTCTTTTGAGGAAGCCATGTGTTTCTGGCAGATTCTCACAATTGGTCCCCTCACGTTCATACAGGTACGGCACGGCATCCAATCGCAACCCATCGACGCCCATCTCTAGCCAGAAATCTACAACTTTGAGCAGTTCCTCCTGTACCTGGGGATTGTCGAAGTTCAGGTCGGGCTGGTGTGAATAGAAGCGATGCCAGTAGTATGCCTTGGCGACAGGGTCCCATGACCAGTTGGAAAACTCAAAATCCTTGAAGATAATACGGGTGTCTTTATAGAGATCAGTGGTGTCACTCCACACATAGAAATCACGCCAGGGACTGTCTGGACCGGCACGGCGCGCACGCTGGAACCAGGGATGCTGATCCGATGTGTGATTGACCACCAGTTCGGTGATAACACGCAAGCCATGGCGATGCGCCTGTTCCAGAAAGACCTGAAAATCGTGAAGTGAGCCATACATTTGATGGACGCTGGTGTAATCGGCAATGTCGTAGCCATCGTCGCGCAGGGGCGAAGGGTAGAAGGGCAATAACCAGATCGTGGTCACACCGAGGTCCTGTAAATAATCGAGTTTTTCCGTTAAGCCCTGAAAATCACCGACACCATCACCATCGCTGTCAGCAAAGGCGCGGACATGGAGTTGATAGATGAGGGCATCTTTGTACCAGAGAGGGTCGTTTTTGATGGGTGTGCCCCCATTCATAGAATTCGCCATCGTTCTGCCTTCTAGCGGTTGTGCGTCAGGGGGATTAGCTATTTTCTGTGATGATGGGATCATAAAATTGTTCCATATATTCTGTCAACATACGTTGTGAACTAAATTGCGGTGCAATCGTCACAATTGCTTCTTTGCATACCTGAATCCATTGGGCGGGTACATCTGCCGCATCACGCTGATCATAGAATAATGGCACGATGTGTTGTTCGAGGATGTTGTACAGCAACTGTGCGTCATGCCAATCCTGCTCTTCCTGATCATCGAACTGCTGGCCACCGCCAATGGCCCAACCATTCTGACCATTGTATGCTTCGGCCCACCAGCCATCTAACACACTTAGATTCGGTATACCGTTCAGACTGGCTTTTTGACCACTGGTGCCACTGGCCTCGAAGGGGCGGCGGGGGGTGTTCAACCAGACATCGACCCCACGCACCATCTCGCGTCCGACAGCGATATCATATTCTTCGAGAAACACAATTCGCCCAGCCACATCTGGTTGTCGGGCCAGTTGATAAATCTCCTGGATGAGATGTTTGCCCGTCTCATCGGCTGGTTGTGCTTTTCCTGCAAAAAGGATCTGAATTGGGCGGCCAGGGTCGTTGAGCAAGGCTTTGAGACGGTCCAGATCACGCAGGATCAGCGTTGCACGTTTGTAGGAGGCAAACCGTCGGGCAAATCCAATCGTCAGTGCATCCTCGTCCAGTACTGGCCAGTGGTCTGGTGTCTGTCCGAGGCGTTGCCAGCGCTCACGCTCTCGGGCACGGACAAACTCGACCAGATTCTGGCGCAAGCGGCGGCGCACACTCCACAGCACATCATTGGGAATGTCGTACACACCTTGCCAAATTTTAGAGTTGTTTAGCTGTTGTTCCCACCCCTGTGGTAAGTAGGTGTCGTAGATCTGTTGCAACTCGGGAGCCAGCCACGATGCAGAGTGCACACCATTGGTAATCGAGCCAATCGGCACTTCGTCCTGGCTTTTCCCAGGATACATCCACTGCCACAAACCACGTGCCACGTGTCCATGAAGTTTGCTGACACCATTACAGCGATTGGAGTGATTGAGTGCCAGTGCTGTCATGGAAAAAGTTGGCTCCAGATTCAATTCTTTGCGTGCCAGATTCATAAACTCATCGGGGCCGATATTGAGTTGGGGCCAGTAACGCCAGAAGAATTGTTTGATAAGTTCAGGAGAGAAGGCATCTGATGCGGCATGGGTTGGTGTGTGGGTTGTAAACACCGTACATTCTCGGACCTGTTGCATGGCCTGCTCAATCGGTATCTTTTGTGCCACCAACTCGCGTAACAGTTCCAACACCAGAAATGCGGCATGTCCTTCGTTCATATGCCAGACTGCGGGGTGTATGCCCAGTTTTCGCAGGGCACGGACACCACCTATCCCCAGCATCATTTCCTGAGCGAGACGTAATTCCTGATCGCCAACGTACAGCCGTGCTGACAGTTCGCGGTCACGTTTATTATTTGGGTGGATATCAGTATCCATCAGAAAAAGTGGTGTCCGCCCAACCTGAATGCGATAGATTTTGGCGTAGATGAGGCGTCCTGCGAGTTCCACATTGATGACGACCTCTTTGCCTTCAGGTGTTCTGGCTGGCAAGACCGGCAGGTTGACCAGCGGTATTTTTTGATAGGCTGCGATCTGCATCCCATCCTCGTCAAGCTGCTGGCGAAAATAGCCCTGTGGGTACAAAAAGCCGACGGCTACCAGCGGAACCTGCATATCACTGGCCGTCTTGACATGGTCACCGGCGAGAATGCCGAGACCTCCCGAATAAATCGGAAGGGACTCGTGAAGGCCAAACTCGGCGCTAAAGTAGGCGATTGTGTTAGAGTCGCCTGACCGATGCGGTTCGTCGCGCATGTAGGTATCAAACTGTGCCAACACAGTGTCGAATTGCTGAAGATAGGTCTGGTTTCCGGCGGCTTGATCGAGACGTTGTTCGCGGACTTCACGGAGAAACACCACCGGATTATGATAGACAAGCTCCCACAGATCTGGGTCAATCTGACGATAGAGGTCCTGGGCTTCGGGGTGCCAACTCCACCAGAGATTATACGCCAACTCGCGTAGACGCACGATGCGATCTGGTAGGGGCGTATAGAAAATATCGAGTGCTAGTTGCGTCATACGTACTCCTTCTGTCGTCATATCAATCATAGGCTCGTCATTTCACGTTCCTGTTATGCCGCCAATCAAATGCAGCAGTGAGCAAAGCCCCTTTAGGCTGTTGCAAGGCGGCGTAGAGATCCGGTGCCATTTCTGGAGATTGTGCATTACCAATCAGATCAGCAACCTGAAATTTATCGCGTTGCAGGAGATTGAGCACAGCTTCCAGATCGCGTTTCTGTGCATTGCGTGGAATGAGAAATGTTAATTCTTTACCGAATGCTTCTTGATATGGTATTGCGAATGTGTTGGGATAACTGCCCTGTACAACGTATCGTGCACCTGATGTTTCTGTGTTATCCCAGGGGATGTCTTTTGCCAGAGGAATGGCCTGTTCTACAACCACAGGAACACCGGTTGCATCAACAATGATGTCGGTTCCACGCGGTAGTATGGGAGCAAGGGCGGTTTGCAATGTATCTTCGATTATGACGGCTTCGATTCCTGCTCTTTGTGCCAACGCCACTCGTTCAGCTGATCTGTCGGTTCCCACAACACGTGCACCCGTGAGTGCATACAGTCTTGCTGCAAGCTGACCAATGGGCCCTAATCCAATAACTACTACTGTTTCATGCGGAAGGGGTTTGGCCAACCGCAAGCCATGAAACGCAATGGCAGCAAGTTGTGCTATCGACGCATCAAGTGGGTTTACTTCGCGAGGGATTGGGACTACAGCATCTTCTGACTGGATTGCGTGGCTGATATGGCCGCCCCACATGCGGTTACAGTTTGCAGATCGTGTTCCGGTACAGAATACCATTGTACCTGGTTGTATTTGTGTATCCGCACCACAGTCTATTATCTGTCCTGCCAACGCATACCCTGGAATGAATGGCCAGAGTACCGGGTCGGGTTGTGTGCCTGCAAGACAACGTAATTCTGTGCCTGGGCTAATGCAGGTGTACCAAGTTTCGATGAGGACATCATGTGGACCAAGCGGTGGCAGTGTGACCGTTTCCACGCTCATCTGATTGACATTGGTAAAAAGAAGCGCCCTTGCTTTCATTACAATATCCCAAGAAGCTAAATCGTGTACGCCAATGGTACCATACATTGATATTTGTACAGAATATCACATATTATATCAGTACCGAGTATAATTTTGAGAAACGTTTCCTGTTTATTATAGATATTTGATGATAACAGGTTAGGAGAGCTACATGACTCCACAATCACGTACTGATGCCCACCGCTTTATACTGCCAACTCATTTCATTATCAACCTCTTGTTTGTACTCATTGCAACTGCACTCATTGGGCTCATTGGTTGGGTGGTTTCGCACGGCTTGGTTCCGTGGGTTGCTTTGGAGGGAGCCATGGGGCCAAGCAATTTTTCAGGAACGGCACAAACCATCTTGATGATCTGGATGGCTACTGCGCTTGTTATTACTTTTGTTTTGCCAGTAGGTATACTTGCCATGTGGTGGCGCGATGCACAGGTACGCACCCTTTTAGCACCCTATGCTCTTTTGCTCCTCATTCAAATGCCTACAGAGATGATTGGTGCACAGATCTTTTTTCCTAACATTGTCGTTTTTACAGGCTTTATTTATACATCATATCGTATCTATCAGCTTTGGTACGCACAGAAGCTTGCGCGCCAATTTATATGGGAGACACCCCTACGCGCTCGTGTGACGATGTCTATTCTCTTGGCGGGTTTGTGTTTCTGGAGTTGTAATTCACTCTTTTTGATATGGACATTCACCACGCGTATTGTCCAGTGGTAATATCCAAACAGACATGTTCTGCTTTGACATCTTGTATAGGTACCGATATAATAGGAGACGGCACCGAGGGACGGCAGATACTTGCTTAACCCCGCCAGGGCCTAACGGCAGCAACGGTCGGTGAGTTCCTCTGGGTGTTCCGAGGTGCCTTATCAAGCAAAAGTACTGTGCCCTTGAGGTGCAGTTTTTTGTTTTTGGGAATAGCGTGTGGTAGCAATTACGACACCAGTTTCTATTGATAGCTCTCAATCGCACGTCGCCCAAGCACCCGCATGTCTTCTGCAATCTCTGGATTTGCAAGATCGTCCCAACTATACCAACGAGCCTCTTGGGCCTCACGCTTTTCATACGACAGTTGCCCCCCGCTCACATATCCGAAGTAAATAAAATCGATATGTTGATGGTTGTCGCTGATGTTTTCGAGTAGAATGCAATGTGGTTGAGGAAGTACTTGCACAGTCCCTAACCAATCGGATTTTGCCAACAATTCCACTTCTAGACCTGTCTCTTCACACACTTCACGTACAGCGGCTTCATGTGGCAATTCATGAGGATCAATATGACCTCCAGGTGGTACCCATATGTTGAGTTTACGATGTAGAAGTAATAAAGTACAATGTTTATGTACAATAAATGTTGTTGCTGCGAAATCTCTGGTGGTGATCATATCAAGGAAATTCTTTCAGTGATTGATGTGGTAGTGACATAGCTAAAGATTACTACGATTGTAGCATGTGCACGACGCTGTAATTAATTCGACACGACATCGATAGATATACCCAGGCTTTTTTGACAGCTAAGATCAAAAATGGTGCTATACTATGCGTATGTTAATTCATGGTCAGCATCAGTTTCAGACTTGACAAAATGGTCATACATATAGACGACAACATAAGATACATTTATAATTGGAGACATCATTGGAATATAAGGAGTTTACGCGTGCCACTCTCACAATCTGGTCATTCCAGTTTTACCTGTAATAGTGTTTAAGGAGGTTTGATTTGGAAAGCCTCCGTATCCCCATCCTAAAGATTGAAAATGTTTTGATCGCCTCGATCCAAGTAGCCCTCCACGATGCATCTGCGGTGCAGTTTAAGGACGACCTGTTACAACGAATCTACGAGACAAAAGCGCGTGGGTTAATTATTGATCTCACCGCAGTCGATGTCGTTGACAGTTTCATTGGGCGTCTCATTAGTGATATTGCCGCTATGGCAGGACTAATGGGTACGAGAGTCGTCATTACTGGTCTGCAGCCAGCTGTTGCGATTACGCTGGTAGAACTTGGATTAGAACTCCCACGGGTATTGACAGCCTTGAATCTGGAAAAAGGGTTAGAAATGCTACGTCGGCAGTTTGAGGAGAGTGGTGATGACGCAGGGTAAGGTAGCCGTTATCCGCAGCGACCTTGATATTGTCATTGCCCGAACGCTTGCCCGTGATACGGCAAAGGCACTTGGTTTCGGTGCAATTGACCAAGCACGTATTGCAACTGCGGTAAGTGAATTAGCGCGTAATATCTTTTTGTACGCCGGTTCTGGATCTGTCAACATCCGCGAAATTGAGCGCAATGGTCGCCGTGGCATAGAAATTGTCTGCGAAGACAAAGGGCCTGGCATTCCAGATATCGAGCTGGTTATGCGTGATGGTTATAGCACTTCTCGTGGAATGGGCATGGGTCTTCCTGGCGCCAAACGCTTGATGGACGATTTTGAAATTAAGTCAAAAGAGGGCGAAGGCACCACCGTCACATGTCGTAAGTGGCGTACCTAAATATGGATGGAAACTTCCTTCTCCTTTTCTGTGATTTTTCTTCATACCAACAACGTATTCTCCCCTTTATAAACAGCCCCTATCAATATAACAATTTAATCTAAAAGGTTTGCGTAGAGATTTTCATAAGAAATATCTACCATACGTTGCCCTCTGGTAACATAAAGTACCTAACAGTTTTCAATCGCCAACCTTTGAATTGTTGTGTGATCGACAAACAGTGTATGTTGAGTCTGAAGTTCGGTGTATCTTAGAGCCTGATCATTTTTGGATGCAGAAGTGTATTTACGCGCTTAAGAAATTCCGTAATCTCAAAAGGTTTGGGGAGATGATCATCTGCACCAACATCACGACTGTGCTCAATATCAACAATTTCAGCACGTACTGTAAGTAGTAATATTGGGACAGATCTGCGAACTTTGATTCTTTGGCAAACCTCCCATCCATCCATAATAGGTAAATTGACGTCGCAAATAACTAAATCAGGCTGAGTGCGAGCCTCTTGCTGAAGTGCTTCAAGCCCATCTTTGGCTATCACAACTTCGTGCCCTTCTACCAACAGAACCTGTCGAACAAGTTCACGAATATCATTATTGTCATCGACGATTAATACTCGCATAGGTTACTCCATTAAATAGTGGGAAGAATTTGCGTCCCTTACACTTTTACATTAGGTAACCTATTTGATAGAATAGTAGTGAGTGTGTAGGTTACTTTTCTGAAATTGACACCTTTTTGAAGGTCTGTATCATATGCAAAATGCGATAGCTTTCGTAACATGCAACTATTATACAACTTCGGTCGTCAGATACAACAGTACAACTGGTAACCAACTCACTACATCCGCTAGCGTGTTGGTAGGAGGAATATGACCGGTGGCCGAGCCATCTACAGAAATAATTCAACGTGCACAAGCAGGTGATAATGAAGCGTTGTCGCAGCTTATTCTGAGTCAGCAACACTATGTGTACAGTATTGCGATGAGCGTTCTAAAGAATCCTGAGGATGCTGCTGACTTAACACAAGATGCGTTCATCCGTCTGTTTCGCGCTTTACCACAGTACAATGGTGAGAGCCGATTTACGACTTGGCTCTATCGATTGGTGGTCAATTTGGGGCGTGACGAATTACGTCGGCGGGGACGGCAGGTTCCTATCATACCTCCTGTTGTTGACGAAGAAGATACTGATCCAGTGACCAGCATTGCCGATGATGATCGTTGGATTGATCCAGCTTCGGCGTTGAACTCAAAGGAGTTGCGTCAAGAAGTGCAACATGCGCTGGATCAACTTGAAGAGCACTACCGAATTGTTCTGACACTCTACTATTTTGATGATATGAAGTATAATGATATTGCCGATGTGCTTGATGTGCCATTAAACACTGTCAAAAGTCATATTAGACGTGGTAAAGACCGCCTGGCAGTATTGCTCCAATCTCATGCACAGCCTTCAGTTGTAGAGCAGGTTTCTACCAAGAAACGTGAACAGTCACATCCACCCATGAACCCGTTTACACGTATCACGTCAATAATGGGAGTGAGGTAGCACAATGATGAACTGTAAAGAAGTTCGTGAATCGATAACACTTGATCCAAATGATGAACAAGTAGAAATACAAGCACATCTGTCACAATGTCCATCTTGTGCTGATTATCGTCAACGCCAGCATTCACTTGATGTTGTGTTGCGTACCGAAATGCGCTGGGAAACTCCGGCAGATTTAACAGCACGTTTGCTCAATATGGCTGCTAATCCTGCATTATTCGCAAATCCGAGTGTGATGTTGCAGCCACGTCCCAAGGGATGGCATGTAGTGATGGTCTACACCATTACCATTATGGCAGTGATTCTATCTATTGCGATGGGGGTTCAGCTTTTTGGGCTGGTAGCAGCACAGGTTGGTTTGCAGTCTACCATAGATCAAATTGTTGCATGGCCATCTCTTGCTATTGCTCAATTAATACAGATCATCCCTGAGTCTCGTTATCTCATTGACTTTTTCCTGCATGCGCGCACATATTTGTCGTGGCTCTTGTGTGTTGCCTTAGTATGGGCTGTCTTAGACCGATGGACGCCTCAGATGTCGTCGGGCGGACAGCAGGTACAAGCATAGAGAAACTTTACTAAAAGCTCGTCACTGAACATACAGAAACGGAACTACAATCACGTAGTTCCGTTTCTTGTTTGTGCTCCAATGAATATATTTTGTTGAGTTTGGTCTACGCTTTCAGTCTTTATGCCTGTATTTCACAATAATCGCCTGTCCCTCGTATTTTGTGATCTCGAGTGTGTAGTGCATATAGCCCAGAGCCTGTTCCTCGCTAAACATACCAGAACCACTACCAATAACTGGGAATGCGATTGACTGAAAGTCGTGTTCCTTAGCGATTTCAACAGCACTAACGACCGAGGTTTGAATCGATTGTTTGCTGGCTTTCCCGGTCATATTGATACCAGCAACGTGGATGATTCCTCGATAGGGAAGCTCTCCAGCACCTGTTATGATGGCCTGGCCAAGCTGCATTCTACCGTGGCGAGCTAGTTCGCGAAAAGGCTCATTGCCTGCTTGCTTTTTAATAGCCCTAGACACACCTTTTGGGAGCAAAAGCCACCAGGGAATGATATTCCGGTTCCATGGATTAACAATTGCATCGACCTTTTGATCGAGTAAATCGCCCTCTACGACGCGAATGTGTGCTAGATCCATATAGTGTCAACAGTATTACAGGTCGATAGTATTGATATGGTCCTGATCAGTTCTTGCGGGTCTGTGTTATGACAGTGCACGAATGGCCATCAACAAGAACTCGATACCAGCCCAAATCGATAAAATAGCAATCAGAATGACAGATACCCATACACTGATAAAGGTTAAGGCACGTTCTAAACCACCAGGTTTGTCAGGCAGAAAACCTGGTGTCAATTGCCGCTGTGTGGTATCCGCTGCGCCAACAATAGTAAATATGCCCACCGCAACAAAGGCACCTGCGGCACCTACCGCAATTAAGGCTCCAAGAAGTAGTAACATATTACCCTCCAACTAGACGTGATAAGATTCAATCACGTATTATTGTGTTATCTCAACTTTTTGTTTATGTACAGTTTGTTTGGGCTGTTCGATTCGTTCTTGATAGGGTCGGACAACAGATTTACGAATAATGACTTCTGTTGGGAGTATGTGATGAGTCGCAGCCTGACGCTTCTCCATGGAAGCCATTAACAGTTCAGCGGCAAGCCGACCTTTTTCTTCTGTTGGTTGTCGCACCGTAGTAAGTGCTGGCCGAATATGACGTGCTTCGGGAAGATCTTCAAAACCAGCAATCGATAGCTCTTCTGGAAGCTGTACTTGTTGTGTTTTGGCCGTTTCCATCGCACCAATGGCTAGGATGTCACTCATGGCGACGATAGCGGTTGGGTGCCCTTCATGGCTCCATATACGCTCAAATGCCATCTGACCTCCTTCC
>JBCDFA010000273.1:0-10812 GCA_039178835.1 Chloroflexota bacterium | reverse complement strand
TGTAGCCGTCACCCTCTACGCCAACGATGGCACCACCGTCATTAGCACCACCACCACCACTGCCGACGGCCACTACCTGTTCCAGGATCTTGCCCCTGGCGACTATATCGTTGCCTTGGACGCCACCAATTTCACGAGTGGTCGGCCCCTCGACGGTTTTGTGAGTTCCACCGGCACGCCGGGGAGCCCCACCGGCCCCTACGAAGGGGCATCCACCCCCGACCCCGATAGCGTGGCCACCGATAGCGATGATAATGGGTCCACTACCGGCACCCTCGGCAGTGGCGGCGATATCCGCAGTGCCCCGATCACCCTCGCGCCTGGCAGTGAGCCCACCGGCGAAGATAACGGAGGGGGTGACCCGAACGACGATACCCACAGCAACCTCACCCTCGACTTCGGCGTCTTCCGCCCCTTCTCGCTGGGCAATCGCGTCTGGGAAGACCACAACAATAACGGTACCATTGATGGCACAGAAACCGGGCTCAGTGGCGTGGCCGTCACGCTCTACGCCAGTGATGGTACCACCGTCGTTGCGACCACCACCACCGATGCCGATGGCTATTACCGCTTCGACCACCTCCCCGCTGGTGACTACCTCGTCGACGTAACTCTCCCAACTGGCTACACCAGTAGCACTAACGGTGAGGAAGCCAACCCAAATGATGATGATGAGACCAATGACAATGGTGTCGATGCCAGCGTGCCCGGCCACATCCGCAGTGGCCTCATTACCCTGGGCACGCCCAGCAGCCCTGTCGAGCCCACCGGCGAGACCGACCTCAGCAGTACCGGGCAGGGTGCACCTGATGCTCAGGCCAATATGACCGTCGATTTTGGTATCTTCCGCTTGCTCAGTCTGGGTGATCTGGTCTGGGAAGACACCAACAACAATGGGACCCTCGATGGCGGCGAGAGCGGCATTGATGGAGTCACAGTCGAACTCTACACCGACACTAATGGCAATGGCACCTACGACCCCGGCACTGATACCTTCGAGGATACCACCACCACAATGGGTGGAGGCTTGTATCGCTTCGACAACCTGCTGCCCGGCGAATATCTGGTCGTCCTGCCTGCGAGCAACTTCGCCGATAATGCCGTTCTGGATGGCTACACCAGTAGCACCGGTGGCGGGAGTGAGCCAGGGCCTGATGTCGATAGCGATGCCGACAACGACGATGATAATGGATCAGTTGCTGGCACCCTGGGCAGTGGTGGCTTTATCGCCACCAACGCCATCACCCTGGCACCTAATAGTGAACCCACCGATGATGGCGATACCGACCCCTACACCAACCTGAGTGTGGATATGGGCGTCTTCCTGCTAGCTGGCATCGGCGACCGGGTCTGGTATGATACCAACCTTGATGGTATCCAGGACCTTGGCGAGAATGGTGTCGATGGTGTCACCGTCACGCTCTATAATAGCAGTGGCACTGCCGTGCTGACCACGACCACCACGGCGGGTGGCTTCTATAGCTTCACCGACTTGCAGCCAGGCGAATATAGCGTCGGGTTCAGTGATCTGCCTGCGGGCCACGTGTTCACCGACTCGGACCAAGGTGGCGACGATGCCGACAGTGATGCCGACCCAACTACCGGCCGTACCATCTCCACCACACTGGACCCTGGCGAGTATGACCCCACCTGGGACGCTGGCATCTACCAACTGGCCGGGCTCGGTAACTATGTCTGGGAAGACCTCAATCGTGATGGAGTACAGGACCCCGGTGAGCCACCCATTCCTGGTGTCACCGTCCACCTCTATGACCCAGCCGACCCGACTACGCCAATCAGCACTACTACCACCGGCACAGCAGGTGATTACTTCTTCGGTGACCTGATACCAGGCGACTATCTGGTTGAATTCGTCCCACCCACGGGCTATGAACTGACCCTGGACGGGCAAGGCGGTGATGGCGCGTTCGACAGCGATGCTGACCCGACCACGGGCCGGACAGCCACGGTGACTCTCGCCCCCGGCGAGGTCAACCCCAACCTGGATGCCGGGCTGTTCCGCCGAGCTAGCTTGGGCGATTATGTTTGGTATGATATCAATATTGATGGTGTGCAAGATTCCACAGAAAGCGGTATCGACGGCGTGACGGTGCGATTGCTCGATAACAGTGGCACAGCCATCCTGACCACCACCACTGATGCGACGGGCTTCTACGAATTTACCAACCTGCTGCCTGGTACGCCCTACCAGGTCGAGTTCCTCCCACCCAATGGCTATCGGATCAGTCCCCAGGACCAGGGGAGTGACGATACCATCGACAGCGATGCGGACCGCAGCACCGGTCGCACCGCCACTATCACACTGGGGTCCGGCGAACACAACCCGACACTGGATGCGGGGATGTATGAACTGGCAAGCATCGGGGATTATGTGTGGCTGGATGCCGATGGCGATGGTGTGCAGGACCTCAGTGAGACGGGCGTGGTCAGTGTGATCGTGCACCTGTACGACGGCAATGGCGGGCTGGTCACCACTACCACCACCGACAGTACCGGCTTCTACGAGTTCCCCGACCTGGAGCCCGACGACTACGCGGTGACCGTCGTGCCACCTGCTGGTTACCAGATCAGTCCCAATGATCAAGGCAACGACGACCGTGCCGACAGCAATGCCGACCCGACGACCGGAGCCATGCCCACCACCACGCTGGAACCCGGCGAGAACGACCTGACCTGGGACGCGGGACTGTACACCCCCGTCAGTTTGGGCAACCATGTCTGGGAAGACACCAACAACAACGGGGTGGTCGATGCAGGAGAAACCGGCGTGCCGGGGATTACGGTGGAGCTGTACCGCGATACTAATGGCGATGGGCAGGCGCAAGCTAGCGAGTTGGTCACGACCACGACCACCGACGGGAGTGGTCACTACCAGTTCAGCGATCTCGCACCGGGCGACTACATGGTCGCTCTGCCAGCCAGTATGTTTGCGCCAACCGGCCCACTGGCTGACTACACCAGCAGCACGGGGCAGTGGGGCATGGCCGAGGGGCCCTACGAAGGCAGTGCCACCCCCGACCCGAACAATGACCGGAATAACGATGACAACGGCACGACCGCTGCCGACGGACGGGTTGTCAGTGCGCCAGTCACCCTGGTAGTGGGTACCGAACCGACCAACGATGATGATACCGACGCCAGCAGCAACCTGAGTGTGGATTTCGGGGTGTTCCTACCGGCGTCGGTGGGCAGCACCGTCTGGCTTGATGAGGACCGCGACGGCCAGAAAGACCCATCTGAGCCAGGGGTACCGGACGTGACGATCATTTTGTATGATGCGGACGGCAACGAAGTGGCCCGCACCACGACCGATGCGGATGGGAGCTACCAGTTCGTGAACTTGCCTCCTGGTACCTATGAGATCGCCTTTGAGCCCCCTCAAGACTACTCATTCACCGACGCCAATACCGGTGATGATGGCCGCGACAGTGATGCTGACCCACTAACCGGCCGTACTGGGCCGATCACACTGGAGCCTGGGGAGAACGACCCAAACTGGTGGGCGGGGTTGGTAGCACTCGACCCGGCAGCAATTGTGCTGGAGCAGTTCACGGCAACATGGCAGCAGGACACAGTGGTAGTGGCCTGGGAAACCAGCGCAGAACTAGACAGCTGGGGCTTCCACCTCTACCGCAGCGCGGACAGAACCTGGGATAATGCCACGCAGGTGACCGAGCAGCTCATCCTCGCGCAGGGGCGGGGGCAGGGCGGTGCGAACTACCAGTGGACCGACGCCGATGTCACCCCCGGTACCACCTACACCTACTGGCTGGTCGAAACCGAGCTTGATGGCAGCACCCACCGTTATGGCCCGGCCCAGACCACCGTCACGCCAAAGACAGCGGACTACCAGATCTTCCTGCCCATTGTTGGGCGGTAAAAGTTCAACCATCGGTACGGGGATTTCCTCTTGCCGATGGTCTATGACTACCAAAAATATCTGTGGTTTTGTACAAGAAAAACAAAAGACGGTTTGCTATAACCTTGCAATCAATCTGACACACAAATACCGCAGTCCTTATTACTGATCGTACTACAATTGCTCTACTGCAAAAAAGACCCTGGATGTTACCCTACTCCAATTGATGAGCTTATGTAACAAGGGATAACAGCCCATGTATAAACCCGACTCGCCATATGTATCAACATCAGTTCGAAGGAGCCCCTTTCATGAGAACGACAATCTTCAAATGGACGCTTGCGCTCGTCATTTTAATCATTGGTTCGCTGTCATTTCTAGTCAGTGCCACACCATCCACACATGCAGAAAACCTGGCAAACATCACGGGAACACCGACTGAGCCATTACCAGACACACCCGTTCCTCCTACTGAACAACCAACCACGCCACCAGACACACCTCCAACAAGCACACCCATAGCACAACCAACCTCACTACCACCTGACCCGCCTTCAGATGGTGGCAGCCGTCAGGCAAACCCTTTTGTTATCAAAACAGTCGATCAATCAGAGGCGAATGTCGGTGATGTTATTGGTTTTTCACTTACGGTGGGCAATGATGGCGGAGAAACTGCCGATAATGTCGTTCTTACTGATATTCTTCCAAATTACCTGGAACTCTTTGATGTGACCACAAGTCGAGGTGAAATCTCGGTTGATGGTCAACAGATTACGGTTGTTATTGGTTCGGTTGAACCAGGTGAAACGGTGCTTGTGCGTATCCGTGTACGCATTAATAATCAGGCACCAGAAGAGGGAAGCAACACTGGTAGAATTACATCAAGCAATGGCGGCGATGATCCATCAGATAACATTAGCACCATAACTTTCCGCGTCCGGCAAACACCAACACCGACGCCATCCGCCACACCACCGCCAATGACACCGACACCGACACCGGAACAACCGGTCCCACCAGCACCACCGGTGCAACCGGCCCAACCAGCACCGCCAGCACAACCTGCTCCACCTGATCCTGCTGGGTTGCCAGAAACTGGTGCTGGTGACATGTCAGACTATGTGATGATGATACTGATTGCATTAGCCGTAGGCCTATTATCAACTGGTCTCGTTATTCGTAGACACATGCGTTAACTAGTTTTTTCCTCTTGCTGATGGTTAACATTCAATGTGTCATCTGATGTTTCGTCCGGCTGCACTTCTACTACGTGAGGATCTGTAGCCGGACGAAGTGTATGATTAAGGTAGAGGCCAATCAGCCCTCCAGCGATCAACAGCAGGCTAGCAATCTGCGCAACCCGTAGCGCTTCTTCGCACGAACCACCAAACCCACTAGTACACAAACTATCTGTGCGCAGACCCTCGACCCAAAGGCGGCCAGTACCATACCAGATAGCATATCCAAGGGCAATATCTCCTACACGCAACTTTCCTCGTAAACCACGCTCCAGCCAGATCAAAACCCCAACACCCATAAGATTCCATAAAGACTCGTATAAAAATGTTGCATGAAATAAGGTACTAGGAGGGTATTGTTCAAGGTTATCAAACGGTGGCAAACGGTTATCTCCATCAATAATCACCCCAAAAGGGAGATCAGTTGGCCGACCATATGCCTCCTGATTGAAAAAATTCCCCCATCGACCCAGCGCCTGACCCAACAAAAAAGTTGGTGCACAGATATCCAACCACATAAAAAAGGGCAGTTTGTTCCATGCTGTATACAGAAAAGCTGCCAATAACGCACCAATAATCCCACCATGAATAGCAAGACCGCCAGTGCGAGGGTTGATGATATCAATGAATGGTTGACCTGCAAACCGTGGCCACTCAAAAACGACATAGTAGGTACGGGCACCAGCAATCCCCAAAATCATTCCCAACATCAAGAGATTCCAGACATGGTCAGGATTGTAACCACGCTGTTGAGCACGCCGTGCAGCAAACCAACCAGCAACAACGGCGGCCATCACAATAATAATTCCATACCAACGTATCACTATGGGGAAGCCAAATAACTCAATGTTAATAAAAAAAGGATCACCTGGTGGATAAATAGGCATAATATCTATTCCCCGTCCAATACAACCCACGAATTGTAGATGTGCGCTGTAATTGTGTAACAACGTTTATAAGCTCTTCATTGTATGGCGAGGGAGCAAACACGTCAATGTAACGCCATCCTCATAAGCTTCAAGGCGTGGTACAATGTGTAAGAGTGTAGGGATTCAAGTTGTGTTGTAGAATGTTCGAACAGTAAACGTGGCCAAGACTCTCCAACATTCATCGTATGAACACTATGCCCCGTTCTATGATATGAGCGGTCAAATACGCTTCTCACTTTTGATGGCACAATATCTCGATGAATTATTGGAACGCCATCAAGTACATGGCTGTCAGGCGCTTGATCTTGCTTGTGGCACTGGAACACTGGCCATGATCCTGACTGATCAAGGATGGGAGGTCAAAGGATTGGACCGTTCACACGCAATGCTCACATACGCACAGGCAAAAGTGGCAAATAGCACAACATCGAGAAATATTACGTTTCTCCAGGGAGACATGTGTGAACCGACAACATGGATGTATGCCTTTGAGTCGCCAACATACGAAAATACATCAACTGGCAGTACATATAACATACAAACGCATTCATTCGATTTAATTGTGTGTTGCTATGATAGTCTTAACTATGTTCTTTCTGAAAGAGACCTGTTGTCGTGTTTTCAGACTGTTGCTCAACTACTAAAACCAAGAGGGTTGTTTATTGTTGATACAAATACCCAACACTTTCTGGAACATGACTGGCAGCCATACCAAGTTCTTGAATTATCGGGATATGTACAGGTATTACAAAGCTCATTTAACCCAACGACACATTGTTCAACCATGACATTAACAGGATTTATTGGTGATGATTCGGTAGGCTATCAACGTTTTGATGAAATACACATAGAACGTGCGTACCCTATAGAAACGCTGCATACCTTATTTGAAGAAGTAGGTCTATCCGTGGAAGCCTGCTACGACTGCTTCACCTTTCAACCAATCTATGCTACATCGCAGCGGATTGCCTGGATTGTACGCAAACCATAGCGCCCTAGCAAGCTACTGTACTGGCTTTGAAAATGTCTAAGAATATAAGAGAAACACTATCTATGTCTGTTTTGCCTCCTATTGAAGAAAAATCAACCTATGTCGAGCATATGTTTGCCAATATAGCCCCAGGCTACGACCGCATGAATCGACTACTTACGTTTGGTATGGACCAGACATGGCGTGAAATAACCGTCGCGGCAGTGGCTCCACCAGCCTGCGGGTATGCCCTTGACGTTGGGTGTGGAACAGGAGATTTTCTCACCGAATTGGCTGCCTGGGTGCCAGATGGAAAAGCTATTGGTGTTGATTACACCATTCCGATGATGCAAGCAGGACATCCCAAAATAACGCCACTCGACAACCGAGCAGATTTTGTTGGGGGCGATGCACTCCAGTTGCCTTTTCCTGACGAAACATTTGATACCATCACTACAGGTTTTGTGATGCGTAATGTGGTGGATATTCAGCAAGCGTTTGCCGAAATGTGGCGCGTCGCACGGCCTCGCGGTATGGTAGCCTGCCTTGAGGTAGCGCGTCCCAACAATGCGCTGTTACGTCTAGGACACCGCACGTATTTTGAACGAGTTGTGCCTATACTTGCAGGTCTGGTTGGCGCTGACAGAACCGCCTACACCTACCTGCCACAATCAGCACGCCAGTTCCCGTCCCCTGATATCCTGGCACACATCATGCAAGAGGCAGGATGGCAAGATGTCAGCTATCGTTTGTTAGGACTAGGGGCAGTGGCATTACACACAGCACGTAAAGATACAGCATAACAAGTTGTTGACCAACACGAGGAAAGCACTATGGCCCGCTACGACGATGATGAACGCTACAAACGACGCAGCACCAGCGGTCCGCCAGCTCGACGCGAAAGCCTGATGCAACGACGCCTTCGCCATGCACGTGGTGAAGCAGTCGACGAAGACGACACTTATTACTCGGACCAAGAAGACGATGATCCACGTTACTATGGACCGCAGATGTACGAACCACGTTCCGCTGGACCGAGCGGTTGTGCCGGTGCAACGCTGTACCTGGTTCTTGGTTCACTGGCAGTCTTTTTGATCATCCTTCTGGTTGGTCGCCAGACCATCAATGCGGTCGTCCCAAATGTCAACCTGCCAGCACAGATCGAACAGGTTATTGCTTCTCCGACACCTGTAGTACGCGACCTTGGTGGCACCATCCAACAAATACGCAGCCTCAACCGTCTGGAAACACAAAATTTCTCGGTTGAACGTGTCATCGAAGCAGGTGTAGAGGGCAATGCCTTTCAAAATCTCCTTTTTGGAGACCGTATTCTGTTGATCGCCAGTGGCAATGTGTCTGCCGGAGTCGATCTGAGCAAACTTGAGACTGGCGATGTGGAGCTTTCCGAAGATGGTAATACCATCACCATCCGGCTGCCTCAATCAGAGATTTTCAACACATCACTTGACAACGACCGCACCCGTGTATACGACCGCGAACAAGGTCTCCTTGCTCCACAGAATCAAGATCTAGAGACACAGGCTCGACAAGCGGCTGAGGATGAAATTTTGCAAGCAGCCTGCGAAGGTGATATTATGCAACGCTCTGCCGATGAAGCAGTGGATGCGATGGAGCAATTTCTACGGCTTCTCGAATTCGAAAACATTACGGTAACCGCCGAAGCTGGTCAATGCATTGATGTGCCAACCGTACCAACTCTGCCAACTGTCACCGTGACAGTTCCTGATACATAGATGTGGATGTTCCATGTTCGCGATTTCATTTGATCCTGAGAGTAGAACACTCTACTGGTATTTTACAGAGATTATTGCTGGCAGCACCACTGCCGAAGATGAGGGTACCGCCACACTGTACCTTGATGCATCACAACAACTTATTGGTGCTCAGATAGCGCTTGATTACGACACAACGGAAGATAATCTGACAGGAGCATTGGAACACCCCGCAGTTTCTTTTCATCCTGAAAACCGCATCTTAGCCATCAATTTGTTCAATGAGACTCCTGCGGAAACCATCGAACTGGCCGAACTGGCTGTCATGGATTTCGACGAGGCCGAACAATTACAGGGCTTTGAGTTACAACTCCCACCTGTTGAGCAACTTGATGTTCAGCTAGAGCGAATTACCTCCTTTTTGATTACACTTGACAGCCCTGCCGAGGATCTGGAAGACGTTGAGCGCACACCAGAAACACAGATGTTTGCGCCTGATACTGAAGAAAATGCCTTTCGCTCCGGTTTTGTCGCGCTGGTGGGAAAGCCAAACGTCGGGAAATCGACCCTCCTGAATGCTCTACTAGGTCGTAAAATCACGATAGTCTCACCCAAACCCCATACCACCCGGATTCCTGTACGGGGCATCCTGACCACGCCCGAAGCACAACTCGTTTTTGTCGATACACCAGGCATTCATGATCCACGCAATAAGCTTGGTTCGTTTATGGTCGACCAGGCCCAACGTGCCATTCCTGATGCTGATGTCGTGTGTTTTATCGTAGACATCTCAGCACCACCGAGCCGCCTCGATAAACGAATCGCAACCATTACCCGGCGCTCACGTACACCACGCATTCTGGTGCTCAACAAAACCGATCAGCCTTCGCGTGATGGACAACCACACCTTGAGGCATATCGTGAGCTAGGACCATGGGACATGGAAATCGCGATTTCTGCGCTGAAGGAAGAAGGACTCGATACGCTTGTCGAAGAGATTGTACGCCATCTCCCAGTAGGCACCTCATTGTACCCAGGCGATCAGGTAACCGACCAGAACACACGCACCCACGCAGCTGAATTGGTGCGCGAGCAAGTGCTCCATCTCACCGAACAAGAAATACCACACAGTGTTGCTGTCGAAGTTGACGAGTGGGAAGAACGGGAACGTGTGCTCTACGTGCGTATGACCATCAATGTTGAGCGTGAATCACAAAAAGCTATCGTGATAGGCGCAAAAGGTGCCATGTTAAAACGCATTGGTAGTGCAGCACGCAAACGCATTGAGGAAGCACTAGGGCGATCTATCTACCTGGACCTGTGGGTCAAAGCACGTACAAACTGGCGTGATGACCCTACATCGCTTCATTGGCTCGGCTACACCAAACGTAAAACATAACCAAGCACCAAACAACAACCCCCACAACAGTTAGGAGACCTCATTGGCTGATTCAAATCGTAAGTGGTGGGCACTCGCTGCCGTCGGTAGCGGTGTTTTTATGTCTACTATTGATGGCTCCATTGTCAATATTGCACTAAAAACCTTACAGGAAACCTTCCAAACCGGACTCAATACAGTTGAATGGGTCGTATTGTCATACCTCCTGACCATTGCAGCATTGCTTCTCAGCATGGGGCGCCTCGGAGATATGATTGGTAAGCGTCGTGTCTATCTTGCGGGGTTTATCATCTTTACGGTAGGTTCGGCACTATGCAGCCTCGCGTGGGACATCAACTCACTGATCGGCTTTCGGGTTGTTCAGGGTGTTGGTGCCGCGATGATCCAATCGATGGGTGCTGCATTATTAGTGAGCGCCTTTCCCGCCAATGAACGTGGCCAAGCACTAGGATACATTGGCTCGATTGTGGCTGCGGGGATTTCAGTCGGGCCAGCACTAGGAGGCGTTTTGATTCGCTCGTTTGGATGGCCTTCTATTTTTTATGTCAACATACCTGTCGGCATACTCGCGATTATACTTTCCTTATATGCCCTCCCGAATGACCGCCAGCGCACGACCCAACGTTTTGATATACCAGGGGCAGGTTTCCTCGCCGTCTCGCT
>JBCDFA010000272.1:0-10814 GCA_039178835.1 Chloroflexota bacterium | reverse complement strand
GGGAGCGTGGATCAGCAAAGTCGATGAGAATGTCATTGACCCAGGACGTATGGATGTCGCCTGTGATGACCACCGGATTAGATGGTTGTTGTGCGGCGATGCGGTCAATGATGCGCTGAAGTGAGGGCCAGTACCCGCTCCAGCCATCGGTCCAGTAGGAGCGTCCCGGACCGAGGTTTTGTTCGAGGGCCGCAAAGAGTATCTGTTGTGCGAGCACATTCCATTGTGCCTGAGATTGCCCAAGGCCATCGAGGAGCCACTGTTCCTGCTCCTGCCCAAGGAGCGAACGGGTCGGGTCGAAGATTTCGGGGCATTCGGTGATATCGACGACGCGTCCGCCACCCCGCTCTGGCGTTGGGCACGCCTGGTCATCGCGGTACTGGCGTGTATCCAGCACGTTGAACTCGGCGAATCTCCCAAATTGGAATCGGCGATAGATCCGCATGTCTGGCCCTACCGGCAGTGAGGTTTCGCGCAGTGGCATCATTTCATAGTAGACCTGATACGCGGCAGCACGACGGGCCAAGAAATCCGCAGGGTCTTCGAAATCCTGCGAGATATCGTCAGCATAATCATTATCGACCTCGTGATCGTCCCAGGTGGTGATCCAGGGGAAGGCGGCGTGAGTAGCTTGCAGATGTGGGTCGAGGCGATACTGCGCGTAACGGTTGCGATACCCCACAATGTCCAGTGGCTCGCCATCGCCTTCGTATTCCCGTACGCTGCTTGGTCGGTTGACGTTCTCATAAATATAGTCCCCCAGATGTATCACGAGATCGAGATCCTCTTCAGCCATTCCTGCGTAAGCATTGTAATAGCCTTGGCTGTAGTTCTGGCACGAGGCGAAAGCAAAGCGAAGGCGCGATGGTGACATAGTAGCGGTTGGCATAGTCTGGGTGCGTCCAACAGGGCTTATCTCATTGCCAACTTTGAAGCGGTACCAGTAAGTGCGGTAGGGGCCAAGACCATTGCTTGTTGCGTGGACCGAGTGGCCCAATGCAGGTGACGCGATTTCTGCTCCCTGGCGCAGCACACGCCGAAAGCTCTCATCGGCGGCAAGCTCCCAGCGTACCAAAACGTTTTCATTCGGCATACCACCACCATTGAGTGGGTCTGGTGCGAGACGTGTCCATAACACAACACTGTCGTCGAATGGATCGCCCGAAGCGACGCCTAAAGTAAATGGGTAATTGCCAAAACGCGCGATTGCATGCACAAATGTGGTTGGTAGCTAGCTGATCAGTTTGATGCCAGCCGCACCGCCCGCTAGTTGTAGGAAGCGGTGGCGGTTGATGGACGAGCGTAGTTGTGTTACTCGTCTACGTGAATGTGACATAATGTTTCCCCAAATCTGTTTTTGTTTTGCCATTAACATAAATGTTGATCTATAAAAACAGTATATCGAACAAGCATTAAATCTATTTGAAGAAATATTACTTTTTTATTTAATACGTGGATTTTTGAAAATTATCGGGTGTTCCCAAAGCTTTTTATTTCGAATACTAGCGTTTCGTTAGAATTGACCGTATCAGTCTGAAATTCTATTGACAAACCGGAATGAAAGTTCCATAATATTTACACACAACGGAATGTATATTCCGTTTTGTACATGTACCTTATGGATGTGTAACAGTAGTTGAAAGAGTCGTAGCGTATATTGGAGTTCCTTGAGTACGGTATATCCATAGGGAATGCGAAATGAATGAAATGAGGATATTTGCTATGAGCGAGCAGACAACTTCGACGAACAATAATGAACTGCAAACTTTGCCGCTGATCGTCCTTGATGAGTCAGTGGTGTTCCCATACACTGCCGTTCCGTTTCCGCTGACGGATGAAAATACCGCTGCCGCGGAAGCAAGTCAGGCGGACAACCGATTGGTGCTTCTGGTTGCACGCCGTGAGGATGCTGATACTGATGCACCGCTTGCGTTGCAACTTCATCGTGTTGGTGTCGTTGCTCGCATCGAACAGGCTGGTCTGTTGCCGAATGGCTCAGATGGTCTGGTCGTGCGTGGTCTGGTGCGTGCCATTCTTGGTGAGCAAGATCAAACCACGCTGTACCCACGCTTTGCCTTTACAGAGCGCCATGATAGTTATGAGCGTACACCAGAGCTTGAAACGTTGATGACAGAAGTCCATGCTGCCATTGATGCAGTGTTGGATTTACGCCCTGGTGTGCCACAAGAGATACGTAATTTTGTACGGAGTATCAACGAGCCGGATCAATTGGCTGACAATACTGGATACTCCTCTGAATATACATTCCAGGAACGACAGGATCTGTTAGAGACCTTTGATGTGAGTGAACGACTGGTCAAGGTTCGTGATTTCTATCGTAAGCAACTGAGCTTGCTCGATGTTCAGGCCAAAATCCGTAAGGAAGTACAGGACGGCGCGGAAAAGCAGCAACGCGAGTTCTATCTGCGTCAGCAGATGCGGGCCATCCAGAAAGAGTTGGGTGAAGACGATGCTGAGATTGAGGAATTGGATGGGTTGAGCGAAAAGTTGGCCTCGGCCAATCTGCCTGAGGCAGCCCGTAAGGAAGCTGACCGCGAGCTGAATCGTCTTCGCCGCATGAATGAGTCTTCGCCAGAGTATCAGATGGTACGCACCTATCTGGAATGGGTAGCGGAATTGCCCTGGGATAATGAGTCTGGTGACGACATCGATATTGCCCGTGCACGAAAGGTACTCGACGAAGATCACTATGGTCTGGAGAAGGTCAAAGAGCGCATCCTTGAGCACTTGGCAGTCAAGCAGCGTCTTGCAGCCCTGAACCGGGCGCAGGAAGACGAAATCGGTGAGTCTATCCCGACACGTGAGCCGATTCTCGCGCTGGTAGGACCTCCCGGTGTCGGTAAGACGAGTCTGGGCCATAGCATTGCACAGGCTCTGGGCCGCAAGTTTGTCCGCATGAGTCTGGGTGGTGTACGTGACGAGGCCGAGTTGCGTGGTTTCCGACGCACGTACATTGGCTCGGCACCGGGCCGTATCATTCAGGAGATGCGTCGTGCCGGGACATCCGATCCGGTAATTCTGCTCGACGAGATCGATAAGATCGGTAGCGATTACCGTGGTGATCCGTCGGCGGCGCTGCTTGAGGTGCTTGACCCTGAGCAGAACAGCACCTTCACTGATCACTATCTGAATGTGCCATTTGACCTGAGCAAAGTCCTGTTCGTAGCAACGGCAAACACGTTCGAGACCGTGCCACCGGCCCTGCGTGACCGTCTGGAAGTGATCGAGTTAAGTGGTTACATCGAGGATGAAAAGGTGAATATCGCCGAGCGACATCTCATTCCCAAACAAATGCGCGCCAATGGTTTGGCAGATCACGAGGTCAAGGTCGAAGAGGCTACACTGCGGAACGTGGTTCGCAGCTACACTCGTGAAGCAGGTGTGCGAACGCTCGAGCGACAGATCGGGACGGTGCTACGCAAGGTGACGCGTCAGCTTTCTGAGGCTGAACACGAGTTACCTCTCGCAGTTGATGGTGAGTTTGTACGGTCGGCGCTTGGTCGTCCACGCTTCTACAACGAGGCAAAAGAGCGTATCGATAATCCTGGTATCAGCACGGGTATGGTCTGGACGCCGGTTGGTGGCGACATTGTCTTCGTCGAAGTTTCGGTGGTGCCGGGGCGCAAAGAGCTACGGTTGACCGGACAGCTTGGTGAGGTGATGCGCGAGAGTGCTGAGGCGGCGCTGACCTATGTGCGTTCACGCTCGAAGATGCTGGGCATTGACTCACACTTCTTCGACAGCAATGCCATTCACATCCACGTACCCGGTGGTGCAGTGCCAAAGGATGGCCCGTCGGCGGGTATCACCATGGCAACTGCGCTGGCATCGGCAGCCACGGGGCGCATTGTGCGCGACGATGTGGCCATGACCGGTGAGATTACGCTGCGCGGTCGGGTGCTCCCAATCGGTGGTATCAAGGAGAAAGCGCTTGGTGCACATCGGGCTGGTATTCGTACCATCATCCTACCACGGCGGAACGAAGCCGATCTAGAGGATCTGCCTCGCGAGGTGTTCGACGAGTTGACCTTTGTGCCGGTCGATACACTTGATGAAGTGCTTGCCACGGCGCTGGTACCGGCCAAGCCGTTTGGTTCTGGCATTCAGAACAGCTTTGATGTGGTGCGGGACCGGGTCGAGGCGCACGAGCAATAAGACACCGTTTTCTCTCAGGCGGGGCATTCTGTGGAATGTCCCGTTTTTTTATTGTGAAAAGGCATAAATCGCTCATATCAGCGCGCTCTGTTTGGTACTTATATTTTTCTCAGTGAAGAGACATATAATAAGAGATCGTCAACTCATTATCGACATTCGATCTTACAACATGATGGAGCTGTGATCTATGGTTGTATTTGTGAAAAAATGGAGCCTTGTGCTGGTTGCTGCCGGATTATTTCTCAGTGCTTGTGCCACATCGGAAGCCGAGGGCGAGACCTCTGAACTTGCTCAGGCGCCAACCACAGAGCCTTTGGCGACTCTGGTGCCGACGGAACCACCCCCAACCGCGACACCACAACCCAGCCCGACGCCTGCCCCACCGACCGCCACCCCTCTCCCGCCAACCCCGACGCTGGACCCATGGGCTGAGTATGCCCCCTACACCATCGAGGGCTTGCGTGATCGGACCTACGGTGAGGGAGAAATCGAAATCGTCAGTGTTATGGAGGAAACGGCCAACTTCACCCGTTATTTGATCGCATATCCCAGCGATGGCCTGCGAATCACGGGTATGATGAACCGCCCGCGTGGTGAGGGACCTTTCCCAGTGGTGATTCTCAACCATGGCTGGTATCCACTCGATGTCTACCAGACGGGCAATGGCTCGCAACAGGCCGCCGATTATCTTGCCAACCGTGGATTCCTGGCCATTGCACCAGATTTCCGTTCGCACGCTGGTTCCGATAATGAGATTAATCTTTTCCGTGCTGGGCATGTGATCGATGTCCTCAATCTCATTCCGCTTACCCAACAACTTCCCGATGCTCAACCGGGCAAAGTTGGGATGTGGGGACATAGCAACGGTGGCGCTATTGCTGCAAAAGCAATGGTCATCAGTGATCAGATCGCAGCCTCGCTGATCTACGCGCCCGCTTCGCTGACCATCGAGGAAGATTATCAGTTTCGGGTTGAGCGAGCCGCGTTGCGTGGTGATCAGCCACCAGGGATTCGCTCAGGTGTCCTTGATCGATTGGAGGTTGAATTCCCGGTTGCACCAGATGAAGCACCTGACCTCTATCAACGACTGTCGCCCCTGGGCTATCTTGATGCTACCAGCGGACCAGTCCACATCCATTGGGGCACGGCTGATGAGATCGTGCCGTTCAATTGGCCGGGTGATCTTTTGGCTGGTCTCGAAGCAGCCGGGCAGGATGTGACCTATTTTGAATATTCAGGGCAACCACACTCGTTTCAGGGTGAGCCAAACCAGCTCTATTTGCAACGCATGAATGACTTCTTTACGACCCAATTAGCCGTAGGTGCAACAGAGTAGATTGGATTGTGAAGGTGTTGTTCAGGCAGTGACGCAAGCAGGGATACAGCGAGACCATTACGTCTGCGGAAAGCCATCCATCTGACAAATGTTGTGGGCTTGTTCCAGATGCAGTTGTTGGTGGATGGTTTGGAGCCAGAGTGCTTCCCCCAGCGTAAACGAGATCATGCGGGCGGCAGGCGAGGTGACCTTGACCTTGTTGAGGTCGCATCCCTCTGCCTGCTGGATAAGCATATTCAGTTCTTCTTGCTGCTTCAGGAAACGCTGGTCAATCTCGCTGTCACCACCAGAGGTAGGAACGAAGAGTGGAGTGGTTTGCATCTTGGCTGGCGTGCCAGGGCGCAACAGGCCAATGAAGAGGATGCCAAACGGTGTTGGTCGACAGGGGGCCTCGCTATGGAGTCCGTGTCGATGGGCCTGTTCAATAGCTGCACGAATCGGTGGATAGTACAACTCACCTGTGACTACCAGGTGCTCAAAGCATTCGGCGACGCTCCATTCTTTGGGTGTTGGTTTCCAGAGGCGTTGTGTCGACGAGAGGGTAGTGAAGAGCGCTTGAGTCGCTTTGTTGATCTGTGTGATGTCAATCAGTCGTCGTTGGAGATGTGGGTGCTTTACTGTGGCCATTGGACACCTTCCTATCATCAAGTGATTCGTATCGAGCCCATTCTCCATTCTGTTCATTATAGACCATCCTGACTGGATTGACTCTACTGCGTGCTCGTGGTTCTATGCTACGAGCGTGTAACGCCCAGCCTCATAGCCCCTTCCAGACCCTTCAGATGTAAAAGAGATACCTTCATGTGCCATCTTTCGTTGCCAAATGGCACGTTTGTTAATGATTGGTATACACATCGTGTTTCTTCAGTAGCTTCTTAATGAAAAAAAACAGTCTATATACTCTGTTTTGATGTTTGAGCATATCCTGACCATTTGCCAGTGTACGTCGGCACGCTGGTGCGCTATCGTACAGAGGTAAGAAAAGACAAAATGTCTTTCTGATACGAAACGAACAAAAGGTCTTTGAGTATTGCAACCACATACTATCTGAAACATTCTTGTACTGTGTTGCAACAAGGAGTCATGTATGCTCAAACATCTACTATTCATTCCACTTATTGTGCTAGTGATCGTCTCTGTTACACAAACTCAGGCAGGTTTGTATAACAATGAAGAGAACGAAGCTGATACAAGCAACGTATTCCTTCCAATGATCCAGGGTTCGTCAGAGGAAGTCACGTTCGAGGCTGTTCCCAATCAATTTGTCATTACCTGGAAACAGGGGGCAGATGATGTTGTAGGTCTGACTGATGCCTCGATACAGGGTGCACAAGTCATCGAAACGATTGATGCAATCAATGCTTCAGTTATTGAAATCCCCGATAGTGGAGACAACGAAGTACAGAGTGCTGATGCTGTTATTGCATCGTTGGAAAATGATCCACGTGTCGAAGCAGTTGACCCCAATCATATCTACACGATTGACTATACCCCAAATGATCCTGCGCTGGATCAGCAGTGGGCCTGGGGGCCAACCGAGGCCTTTGCGGCCTGGGATGTCACCAGAGGCGATGCCAACGTCACGATTGCGATCATTGATACAGGTATTCAAATTAACCATCCTGATCTTGATGCAAAGATCGTTCCTGGATACGACTTTGTGAGTGACGACAATAACGCTGATGACGGGAATGGTCACGGGACCCACGTTGCCGGTAGCGCTGCTGCCGAAACCAATAATAATGCTGGTGGTGCAGGCTTCTGTCCTGAGTGTCGTTTAATGCCGGTTCGGGTGCTTGGCAACGGTGGGAGCGGCAGTCTGACCGATGTTGCAGCCGGTGTTGTGTTTGCTGCTGATAATGGTGCCAATGTCATCAATATGAGTTTGGGTGGCGGTGGTGCAACAGCTCTGCGTAACGCGATTGACTATGCCTGGAGCCAGGGCGCTTTTGTGACTTGTGCTGCCGGTAATAATGGGTCTGGTCGTGTGTACTATCCGGCGGGCTACGACAACTGCGTTGCGGTTGCTGCAACCACTTCCGGTGATCAACGCGCTTCGTTCTCCAACTACGGCACATGGGTAGAAGTTGCGGCGCCGGGTGCATCGATCTACTCCGCGTATACTGGGAGTCGCTATGGCAATTTGAGCGGGACCTCGATGGCAGCACCACACGTTGCTGGTCTGGCTGGATTGCTTGCTTCGCAGGGGCTGACCAACGACCAAATTCGTGAGCGCCTCTGTAGCACTGCGGACGACATTAATGGAACAGGTTCGTTATGGTCGTGTGGCCGCATCAATGCCAATAGCGCTGTCAGCGGTAATGGTGGACCTGCACCAACGACGATACCACCCGATCCAACGACGACGCCACCCGATCCGACCACGACGCCTCCGCAACCAACTGCAACGCAGCCACCTGATAGCAGTAATGAAGCTGAACGTGTCTTTGAGTTGGTCAATCAGGAACGCACCAGCCGTGGTCTGGCACCGCTCACAATGAGTGATAAGCTCACTGAGGCTGCCCAGGTACACAGTGACGATATGGCCGAAAACAATCGACTGAGTCATACTGGCTCAGATGGCTCAACCGTTGGAGATCGTGTTAGTCGTACCGACTATGTTTGGCAGACGGTGGGTGAGAACATCGCATGGAATTACACGACACCTGAGTCTGTGATGGAAGGCTGGATGAATAGCAGCGGCCATCGTGCCAATATTTTGCGCGAGAATTACACAGAAATTGGGGTTGCACTGGCTACCAACAGTCGGGGTGAACCATACTGGACTCAGGTCTTTGCCCGCCCTTCTGGCAACAACCCGAACCCAACACCACCAGGCGCGACGGCAACACCCGAACCGACCACACCGCCAGGGCCAACTGCCACCCCTGAGCCGACTACGCCTCCCGATCCTGGCGCACCAAGCAGCATCGTTAATGGTGGTTTTGAGAATGGGGTTGCACCATGGACGATGTCATCCAATGCTATTCGTTCTGTAGAGCGTGCTGCAAGTGGTTCGCACAGCATCCAACTGGGAGGTGAAGACAATAGCACCGATGCGGTGACTCAGCGCGTGCAGGTTCCCGAGAATGGAAAGCTACGTTTCAAGTGGTATCCTGAGAGCCGCGATATGGGTGATCGGTTGCGTGTCGAGGTACAAGCCGTCGATACGAATCGACGTGGGTACAGCAGTACCAACAACTCGAATAGTCGCTGGCATGACAGAGAACTCAATCTCTCGTCGTTTGCCGGAACGACTGTTGATATTACGTTCAAGGCCGAGACAAATGATGGTACTCCTTCTACATTCTATGTTGATGATGTGACATTGACGAGTAATTAAGACTACTGAGCCCTGGAAGATTGCAAATATCTTTCGGGGCTCACTAACCTTAGAATGCTTCATACAGAGACGTCACTTTGTGTGACGTTCTTTGTATGATAGACAGTAGGTTCCGCTTTGGGTGTCAATATGCCTGTAAAATAGGTTCGGTAGGTCCAGAGTAAGAAACTCGATAGTATCACCAGGATGATCATCATGGGCCAGCCACTTGGATCAAGGAAGAGAGAAAAGAGGGCAATGTTTACAATAACCGGCACAAGTAGTACTAACCCCAGCGGCACGTAGCGATTGGTGAGAAGCATGATGCCGCCAATGACTTCGATAGCTTTGACAACATACATATACCCACTCGAAACTAAAATCTCCATGAAGGGATGAAATTCTGGTACAGGGATGAATGTGACAAATCCATTGAGACCGAATACCAGAAAGATGATTCCCAGTGCAATGCGTGCACCAGTTACCAAGTGTGTCATAGGATTACCTCTTTTGGTCAGCCGATATATTTCAAATGCAGCATACCATAATCACATCTTTGTGAGAATGGTATGCTGCTCTGAGTCTTATCCAATCAAGCGATGATTGGCGATGTGCGATTTCGACAGATTGGCAGATGTGTCCTGCTTCCATACGATTTCAGGCTAATAGCATTATTTTTGTCTACATATCAATACGTTTTGAGCACAAGTGGGAGTTGTTGATAGCCAAACACAACCGGACTGGCCTGTTGTCGTACTGCCTCTGCACGGCCACGCTGAATAGTGGGAAAGCGATCAAGAAAGGCATTGAGCATAATTCTTGCTTCTGCGCGGGCCAGTGCAGCACCCAGACAATGGTGAATGCCACTGCCAAGGGCAAGATGTGGGTACGGATCGCGATCCAGTCGAAATTCATCTGGTTCGGGGAACATGGCCGGGTCGCGGTTGGCAGCACCGTAGTAGATCGAAACGGCTGATCCAGCAGGTATGGTCATATTTGCGATTTCGACGTCTCTGGTGGTATGGCGTGGTACCCGTTGGATGGGGCTTTCGTAGCGTAGGGTTTCTTCGATGCAGGGCGCTATCAAGTCGCGATTGTCGCGTAGACGCTGCCACATGTGTGGACGCTCGACAAGAATGCCAAGCATATTCCCGATCAGATGGGTGGTGGTCTCGTTTCCGGCAATTAGCAGAAGTGCGCAAAAGCTAAGGATCTCCCAATCTTGGAGTTTTTCGCCCTCAATCTCTGCTTTGACAAGTTCGGTCAGCAAATCATCGGCACCTTGTTTACGCCGTGCTGCCAACATACGCCCAAAATACTCCATCATTTCCTGATTGCTTCTGATGCGTTCTTCTCCTGGCATACTGGTAAAAGCCAGAAAGGCGTCGCTCCAGCGTTTGAAGTTATGATATTGCTCACCGGGAATACCCAGAATACGTGCAATGACGGTCACTGGCAGTGGTGTGGCAAATGCTTCGATGATGTCGACTTGCTCTGTGCCAATCCGGTCGAGAAGCTCATGGGCGACACGTGTGATCCACGGCTCAAGCGCCACGATTCGTTGGTGATTGAACGTTTTCTGCACGATACGACGGAAATGGGTGTGATGTGGCGGATCATCCTGAATTAACACCAGTTTAGGAACCGCCTTTTCTGCCGAAGGTGGTCGAGCAGAGGAAAATGTGGCGTGGTCTCGCACCGCTTGATGCACATCATCGAAGCGGAGCAAGGCCCATGTGTAGACAGGGGCTCGTCGACCAGCAATGGTGTTGGGCTTTTCAAGCAGGTACTGGAGTGGGGACTGTTCGCGCAACTGGTGAAAAATTGGAAAGGGATTGGCAATCCCTTCCGGGGTTGCAAGATTTTCTAGTGTACATGGTGGGATAGTCGTCATGATCGCCAGCTTCCTTTACAATTGCCCTACTAAAGTAAGTGGTACACATGTATGCAATCAGGGAGGAATGTACATAGAGTGGATCG
>JBCDFA010000271.1:0-10825 GCA_039178835.1 Chloroflexota bacterium | reverse complement strand
GGAACCCCCTGAAGTAGTACAAGTACCTGCAACTTCCTCGAACATCACACTTACTATTTCGAAATCGAGGTTGCTCTGGGTTCTTACCATAGGGATTGGTACTCTTGTGATGATTAGTGTGATTGTGTGGTTCTATGGATTAACTGGTGGGGTAAGTTCTATCGTTCAGTTAGCTAGTCCTGATTCTGAACATCGAGAAGGTATGGTATTTCTCCCTATGATCCTTGATCATCTTTCAACAGGAGGCAGTAATTCGTCATCCGAACAATTTGAAGCATATCCTGCACCGACCCCTTTAGATGTGCCAGAACAGGTTGAAGCTTATCCTGGTCCAGTTCATCCAGATGCCTTACGCGAGGCACAAGCTACCCCTGGTGGCTTGATTGAAACAGAGATTCTGACAGGGCATGAAGGCTTCGTTTTTGATGTTGCATTTAGCTCTGATGGCCAGTTTCTAGCATCATCGGGTGTTGACCCTTTTATTAATATATGGCAGGTGGAGAATGGTGAATTGTTAGGTAGCCTAGGGCCACATGGCGGTTCAGTCGATACGCTTTCTTTTAGCTCCGATGGTCAATTGTTAGTGTCAGCAGGTGTAGATAGTACGATCAAGATGTGGAGGTTGCGTGATGGTCACATGCTCAGAAATGATCCCGCCCATGAAGGAGATTGGATTCAGCAGGTCCTTTTTAATCCTAATAATGAATTGTTAGCCTCAATTAGCAATGCGGAACCGGCAAACGATACGACTTCTTTTTCATTTGAACGTTCAACTCAAGTTGCTCTCTGGCGTGTAGAAGATGGCACCTTACTCAGGTGGTTCGAAACGCCTGATCCTGAGTCAGGGGAACCTTTTTCGGAGTACCAGTTTCAGCTTCCTAATACAGTTCGATACATTGCTTTTAGTCCTGATGGGCGACTACTAGCAGGAGGACAAATGGATGGGAGTATCGCTGTCTGGCGTGTTGTTGATGGAGTGTTGTTGCATAATCTCGACACACAGGATGCTCCGATAAACAGCCTTGCCTTTAGCCCTGACAATCAAACGCTTGTTTCTGGTGGTGACAATAGGATACAGATGTGGGATGTCGAGAACGGTGATCTTCTGCAAGATGTCTCTGTTGATACACTGATAGAGTATATCGTATTTAGTCCTGATACAACTTTGTTTGCGGCTCTGAAAGATACAACTATCTACGTTGGGCAAACGGACAGTGGATCGATTATTACAGCACTAGAAGGACATCGCTGGCCTTTGACATCGCTGGCCTTTAGCCCTGACAACCATACGCTGGCCTCTGGAAGTACTGATATGACGGTTCGTCTATGGGATATACAACCTCTGCTACCAGAATAAAACCATTGTATATACTCTTTTGTCGGGCATTATCTACATTCAAAGCACCTTAGGACAATGCTATAGTTAAGATTTGCCAATACATGGCGATCTTCCGATCCGTATAAAAATTTTGACCAGTATATGTGGTATCATAAAGCCGTGTGTTTTGCCTGCATTAATCAACAACGTTTATGAAAGAGGTTTCTGTGCAACGTATCGATGGACGTACTCACGATCAACTCCGTCCTGTTCGTATTACGCTTGATCCATTTGGCTTTGCCGAAGGTGCAGCGTTGATCGAACAAGATGGGACGCGTGTACTTTGTACGGCCAGTGTTGAGGAGAACGTGCCATCGTGGATGCGTGGGAACGGTAGTGGCTGGGTAACCGGAGAATATGCTTTGCTGCCACGCTCAACAGAGACGCGCACACGCCGTGAACGTAATGGTGCTTCTGGTCGCACACAAGAGATTCAACGACTCATAGGTCGTTCGCTCCGTGCGGCGGTTGATTTGGATTTGCTAGGCGAATGCATGGTGATTATTGATTGTGATGTGTTGCAAGCTGATGGTGGGACCCGTACAGCATCTATCACTGGTGGGTTTGTAGCATTGGCGCTCGCGTTGCATCGTTTGGTTGAAAAACAACGATTGGAACACTATCCCATCACACATCAGATTGCTGCGGTAAGCGCTGGGTATGTTGACCAGGTTGCTTTACTTGATCTGAATTATCAGGAAGATAGCTCAGCTGATCTAGACTGCAATGTCGTACAGACTGGAACAGGCGGCATTGTAGAAGTACAGTGTACTGCAGAAGGTCAGCCCGTCAGTCATACCGCATTGCATGAACTGCTAGATCTTACGACCAATGGTATCCAGTCACTATTACAAACACAACGCTCAGCATTGTCTGAAGCAAATGTACCACTACCGCAATAATGATTGTCAGTCTCGGTACAGCATTGGATATGCTATAATACATATGCGAAAAACATGAGCAATTCCACCCAACCACGACATACCATGACAGTACCTGATATCGGCCCACGATTGTGGCTACTCTACTCATCCTTGTGTGGAGAAGATGATGCTTGATGATTTTAAACGAGAAGAAGCACTCTTTCATTTCCAACGTGGTGTAATCCTCGAACGTGCGAATCGAGTCCGTGAGGCGGTTGAAGAATATCGCCGGGCAGTCGCTCATTACCCACACTTGCGCGAGGCACACGATGCACTTGGTTTTTACTATCAACGTTATGGGTTACTAGCAAAGGCTGCAGAAGAGTTTCGTGTAGTGGCAACACTTGAGAATGATTTTCTTTCGCACTTCAATCTGGGGTGTGTTCTGCTTGAGTTAGGCCGCTATGGGGAGTCTCTCATGGCATTTGAGCATTGTCTTGAACTGGAGCCGGGTGATGCAGCTGTGTGCTACGAAATCGGTATGCTCCATTTTCTTCAGGGTGATTATGATGCAGCACTTGATCATTTTCACATACCTCTGAAACGTTATCCTGATGATTGGGAGTTGCTGGAACTTGTTGGACAATGCCTGGGTCGATCTGGTTCATACAATGATGCTTTTGCTATATTTCACAAAGCTTTACGCCTGGTTTCACAACCTTCAGCAGAGGCAGATATTATTGATCATATCCGTTCCATCGAACGATATCGCGAAGTACGTGAACTACAATCCGTGAAAGATCAACTCTACGCCAGCCATGGTATTGTCTATCTGGGTTCTGCCCAAGATAATGGTATCAATATTAAGCCAACTCAGGATTATCACTTTACCTATCCCGATGTTGGTGTCACGTTGCGCCGTTTCCTGACGCTTTATCAAGGATGTGGTTGGTACTTTACCCATATTGTCTCAATGGATTGTTTGTCATCGCCACTTGCTGAGGTTTTGTCTACGCTGCTGTGTATCCCATGTTGTCGTGTGGAAGAATTGGATTCCTCTGATTTACCCTTGCTTGTTTTCGCCGTAGGACACGAGGCAGAGTTGTTGGAGTTAGTACTAGAACGAGTGCCCTGCCCCGTTGTAACATTCTGTATGGGCTTGAACTGGTCTCGACACAGCAATCTATTATCAGATATTCTTGGCATTGTTGCCCAGGGAATATGTGCGGTGCCGTGGGAGTCAGAGTTACGTCGTCTGCGATCTGATGGTGCGCCAACTCAACAGATTGATATGTGTCTGCAACAAGCTACAGATCGGATTTTTGTGGCGGTCGACGAGACGCCCAGTGATGCGAATATCAGTGAGCAACTGCATTACTATACGCGTTCCTATCCTCGTTTACGCTTTTCTGATGAGTTCCATCGTATTGATGCCCTTATCGGCGTATAAGATTCGCATATGTAGGCACCCAAGCTGATACGACTCTCAGCGCGTGGTCCTCGAGAAACACCGTAGTTCAGGACAATCTGATATTCCAACGGCGTGGCATCCGTATCAATGGTGCAGAATACTATCCTGCCCACGCGCTCTGTAGCAGATTGCTTGTTCTATTATAGGCGACTCAAGTCGCTACTCTATCCATTTTATTACCAAAGAAAGTATCATATTTTCTCGCATATCAATGCATATATGCCGTTATGTACGCACGTCTGATGAAAGTTGAAAGATCTGTACAGTGAAGAAAAGGAAGAGTCGGATGGAGGGAATATGAAGATATCTGTGAAAAGTATTCCCGAATGGGAAGAGCATGATCTGATTAACGCGGCGTAAAATCAGTTGTCTCTGATATTGAGAGTATGAGTGCTGCTATGAGTTCAATCGCTTTTTCGACATCTCCTACATCGATCATTTCGTTGGGAGAATGCATATATCGATTGGGGATTGATACTACTGTCGTAGCAACACCAGCGCGTGATACAGAAATCGAGTCAGCGTCGGTGCCAGTGTAACGCGGACTTATCCCCACACCATAGGGGATTTCCAGTTTTTCTGCCACATCAAGTAACATTGTGTGTAGTACCGGACTGTTTGCTGAGCCACGTTCAATGACAGGGCCGCTACCCAATCTAATATCACCCAAACGTTTTTTGTCAGTATCAGGGTAATCGGTCGCGTGGGTAACATCGACGACAATAGCCACCTGCGGTTCGAAACTAAAGGCTGAGGTAGCTGCTCCAGCCATCGTGATTTCTTCCTGACATGTAGCAACGGCAGCAACCGTTGCCGTTGGTCGCTGTTGTGAGAGCTTCCGCACCACTTCAAGCACGGTAAAGGCTCCAATACGATTGTCAAGACCACGTGCAACAATACGATTGTTGGGCAGTTCGTAGGGGTTTGCATCAATGACTCCGGTACATCCAACCCGCACCAATTCCATGGCTTCATCGCGACTCTTCACACCAATGTCAATCCATAAATCATCGATCTGACTGACATTCTCACGCTCAGTTGCTTTCAAGGTATGGATCGGACGTTTACCAATCACGCCTATGACATGGCCATGACGTCCTAGTAGTCTTACACGTTGACCAACCAGTACCTGCGAGTCCCATCCTCCCACACCAGAGAAGAAGAGATAGCCATCATCACTGATGTAACTGACCATAATGCCGATCTCATCGATATGGCCAGCCAGTAGAATACGTGGGGTTCCACCGTTAAGCACGGCATAGGTATTACCATTGATATCGGTGTGCACATCATCCGCAAACGTTTTGGCTTCATTACGCCAGACTGCCGCTGCCGCAACTTCATCTCCAGAAGGACTTACTGTCCCAAGCAGTTGTTTGAGAAAATCGATAGAGTAATCTGAACTCATTCTGTGCACATCCTTGTTAAAATCGTTATTATCGTATGGTTTGCATCGGTACAATTAACTTGTTACGCGCTTGTGCCTGATGTTGTGCAAAAGCATCACTTGATTGTTCAAGCTGTCTGCTGGCTTCGTCCATCCCCAGAGTGGCACGATTCGCCAGTTGAACACTAAAACTTCCATAGAATTCTAGCATATCATTAAGTGCTGCAATCTCCTGATCGAGTCCTGAGAGATATGCCATGTGTGCTTCTTCTAGAACAACAGGTGGATTGGCCTGTGCAATCTGCTTCCGTGATAGTTCGACTTGATTACGTAATTCACGTGTTGCGGCAGCGTGAACAATGGCCGAATTACCAGGTTGGTCTGTCGCCTCTCGATACACCTCGGTTGCCTGGCGTAATTGCTCTCGTGGTTCTGCAATAGCGCTTAAAAAAGCCAACATCTCCGCATCCTGAGCGCGTCGAACCTCGGTTTGCAGAACAGGCTCGGGTGCTGGTCCTACTGGTGCAGCCAGCGCTTGAGTAGCCAGTTCTGCCTCAATAGCGTTTTGGTGTGCAACCTCTTCATTATGCTGGACTGCATCACGCAGCACCATATTGAGTGCTACTGTACCAAGCAACAGACAGATACAGGCTGACCATACCACCAGCCAGGCTCGACCCATGTCACGGTGAGAACGACGCCAGTTGACCCACCAGGACTCGCGGATATGATGGTCGTCATAATCTTTGGGTCGTAAGACCAAACCGCCTACTTTGCCAAATGCACTTTTCCATCGTGGGGTGGTAATGGGCTCCGTTACATCAGTTGAGGCATAAACGGGCTCTGGAGGAGTAACACTATGTCCGTTGGAGTTTGCTGGTGCCGTAGGTGTAGTACCCAGATTGCGCTGTTCTAACCATGCCAACCCTTTCCGTGCACGCTCATTACCTGGGTTGAGCTTCAGGACTGATTGCAGGCAGAATGCAACCTCGTCTGGTGCATCCAGGACTCCCGATAACCAAAGCCAGGCCTGTTCGTGGCGTGGATCAAATTGCACTGCACGTGAGAGCAATACCACTGCGAGTCGTCGCTGGCCGCCACGCGCCGCCGCTACACCACGCTCGAAGAGACGCACGGCTTCACGTTGATTTGATTTGATAGCTGTTTCTGTCATAGTATCAACATGCCTGCTACATTGTGAGTGCTATTTAGTGTTCTGGCAAAACCTGATTGAGCATACGTTGTGACTCAAACGGGTCTTCCACTAACTGATTACGAATAACATCCCAATTGTTGGGGTCTTCACCACCAAGGCGCCAGATAGCAATTCCCGCCAGATCGAGTTCCTGGACGAGTTCGATTTTCGCACGTAAGCCACTGCTGGTTGAGAACCATACCTCACGGCCATCATAGGTGATCCAGTTTTCTTGCACCGGACGCCGTTGATTGTCGCTCTCCATCAAATTAACGGTCAGACTGCGTGCTTCTATTTGTGCATTAATCATATCCCATGTTTGCCCTAGAGCACGCCCACCGCCACGTGGCCAGTTGTACCCATAGAACGGAACGCCAATGACAACCTTGGCCGGATCGACGGCTGTACGTGCATACTCGGCGACATCCCGTACCCAATAGACAGGTGCCACTGGACCAGGACCGCTACCACGCCAGTGATAGTCATAGGTCATGATGCGCAGGCGGTCAACTGCTGGGCCAATCACAGACCAGTCCTGAAATCCTCCGAGACCACAGTAGTCACATGTCTTGGCGTGAACAGCAATCGTCAGCATCTTATTATGTTCACGTAGTGCGCCAGAAAGTTCAACAATAAATGCCGAGAACTCTTCGCGAAGACTACTGTCAAGGCTTTCGTAATCGATATCGATGCCATCATAGTTATACGTCAGGACTTCATCAACGATGTTTTGCACATGCCGGCTGCGAGTCTCGGGGTTTCGCAAGATGGCTGTCACAGGATCGGTATGGAGTACATTATGAATGGATGGAATAACAAGTACCCCTTCACTACGTGCCAATTCCAGCAGTGTTTCATCACGGGCATCGCTCCCATGGAGCAGATTTCCCTGTGCATCAGGGCTGTACCAGAATGGACTCACCTCATCAAGAATATCGGCGTTGGCTTCAAATGACTCACGATTGACTGAACCAAATGAGTCTGGAAGCCACGCGGCAATATAACGTCCTGTTTTGGGATGTAGATTCTGTACATCGAAATCCGTCACAGGCATGGCTTCTGTCAGGGTTGTAGGAACAGCAATCGGCTCTGTTTCCGGCACGCTGGTGGGTGCAGGAGTAGCAGTGGGTGTTGGTTCAGGTGGTCGAGCAACGGCTTGTCGAGCTAAACCTACTGTATCAACGACAAGTAGTGCCCAGACAACAATAGTTGCGCTAAGGATGAGAGTAATAACTGCTCGACGGAGGAAAGGTTTGAATCGACGCATTATGATCCTTCTAATGTGGACGCGGTATTGGCAGTATCTAGGGTGCCAAGAGGTTGCTTACTCCTGAGCGTCCGTTGTGTTAGTATGCATCTAACTCAATCAGGCGTGCATCACTGATACCAAAGAAGTGTGCAATCTCATGGAGCACGGTTCGTCGTATCTGAGCACGCAGTTTTGTCGGTTCGCGAAAATCTCGTGTCAATGGTCCCCGAAAAATGATAACCGTATCTGGTAGCGGCGGCACATATCCGCCGCGCTCTGTAAGTGGGACCCCATGGTAAAGACCATAGAGGGTTTGCCACGGTTTAAGATCAACGAGCTGTCGATGTTCTTGTGTTGGCCAGGATTCGACCAAAACCTCTATATTGTCAAGGTATTGTGCAAATTCTGGCGGCAACGAATCAAGCACTTCGACAACGATATTTTCAAATGTTTCTGCATCCATAATCTATAATATAGCATTATTATGCCGACTATTATACTTTGCACTGTTACAGAGTGTCAAGCATTTTTCTTAAATACAATCTGATAGTTTCTTGGTGTCGAAAAGACTGAAGAAACACCTAAAAGCCGATTCTCTTGGCTATTCATTTTTCCAATAAAGTGAGGTCAGTCATCTCGCTTTGTAGTAGGGTGTGTTTGTTTTGTTGGTCGTTAACTTTTATAGCGATATTCATGACAATGCGTTAGTGATCGCCCAGTTGAGAACTACTTTTATAGAAATCTTGTGTATCATACCAAAACATGTCAAATGTTCCGGTACTAAACAGCAGAGATTGAGTTGATTGTTACCTGTGATTTTAACGCGGCAACATCATCCAGACTCAACAGGCCGCCCCCTACCTGCAAAGTATTTGCAGCACCACACGCAACACCAAGCCTGATCCCTTCAATCAGTGATTGTCCCTCTGATAGTCCAACCACAACCCCCGACAAGAACGCATCGCCGCTGCCGACTGGGCTAATGGCCGCCACATCGGGGGCTTGTGCAAACCAAGCTTCGGTTGGACCAACCGCCACTGCCCCAACCTTACCAAGCGTAACTATGACGACACGAGGTCCGTATTCCTGAACTCGACGGGCAGCGTGATAGGCTTCTTGTGTCGTAACAATAGTAGTTCCCAAAACATCGCCTAGTTCTTCTGCATTGATTTTGATGGCTGTCACAGGAAGTCGCAGTATAGCCTGAAGCGCCGGACCACTTGTATCAATATATGTTGGTAATCCTGTTGGTAGTATCTGGGCGATAAGTTGTACTAACCATTCAGGTGCGACGCCGATTGGTAGGCTGCCAGATACAGTGAATGCTGTAGCGGAGGTGGCCTCGTGCTGCACCTGTGTCGCAAGCACTGCCCAATCTTCTTGTGAGACTTTTGGCCCACGCTCATTCAGCACAAGGGTATCGGGAACGCCTGGATCAACGATGATATCGCAGGTGCGTGACTCTCCGGTAGTCAGCCAGGTCCAGATGGCATCCAGCCCTTCCTGTTGAGCAAATGCGGCAATGCGTTGGCCGTTGCTTCCTCCCAGTGGCCCACAAATACGCGTGTGATAGCCCAGCAACTGTGTGACACGTGCAACATTGATCCCTTTCCCTCCGGCTGATTCACGTACTTCTGTAATACGACATACCTCTGCTGTACGAAATCCTGGTACCGTCAGAATGCGATCAATGGCAGGGTTTGGTGTTAGTGCTAAAAGAAATGTCTTCATTGAATTGATGAAATGGGAACTTTATCTTATGTATTTTCGTCTATTATACCAACCCGCACGCAAAAACGACATATATACCTGCCTCTACCACATTATGGCGAGATTACGTAGCCCATTGGATTGCCGCTATCTGGGACTATTGGCGAGATGTGGTACTGTGGTTAAAAGCTATTCTAAAGCCACATGTGCCACTTTGGTATAGGACCGGAATCTGTTAAATGGCACGGACCGGAACGTATTTTGGCACGTTTGGTTTTATACGAGATGAAGTCGTAACACCACAGATGTATTGACGGGAATGCAGATTTTATAAGCGATGCTGAGCCTTGTAGTGTAGCTATGAAAGTGTGAATATTTGCTGAGCATCGATCTATGGACGTTGTCAGTATGGTTGTGCTACCGTGTGCTGCGGTGGTCGGTGGATGTAGAACAACGTTAATGCGAGGAGGCACGCAGTGACATCAACCAATCGATTTACACGCCCAATCCTGTTACTATTATCAGTAGGAATGGTGATAGCTATCATACTTCCACTTGTAACTTGGGCCAATCAACAAACTATCAATCTAGCAACTGGTGATGAAGTTACCATTACATGTGAGACACTACTCGATGGTGTTGTTGAAGGTAATGAGGCAAGATTTACCTGTGCTGCTCCTGATCCATCACCAACCCCTGGTGGCCCTACCATCACCAGTCTGAATGGCGTTGCGGATGGCGACCGTCTGAGCGGTACTGTTGCTATCGAAGCACTTGTGGAAGGAGATGACACTCAACAGGTTGCTTTTAATCTCACTGGGCCAGATGCCACAAATGTGGTCCATGTTGAGCGTCAATATCCCTATTTCTTATTTGGTGATCGCAATGCTGATCCTAATGGTTGGAACACCACCGAGTATCCTGACGGCGATTATACGCTTACAGTAACAGCAACTGACTCGCAAGATCAGAGTAACGCATATGAAGTGGAATTTGCAGTTGCCAACGCCAGTTCGCCTGCGCCGACACCACCAACAGGCAGTGGTGAAGGTGTTTGTGGTGAGTCAATGACTGAGTGGCATCCGCCTATGGTGAATGGATGCGCCACCGGCCATGAGCATGGCGATGCGCCGCCTGAGTGGATTGCTCAGGCTGGCTACTCGGTACGCTTTGCGGGCGATTTCAACACGCCACGTGAAAATGAATTGAAGCACGCCGCCTTCAAGGGTTTTGAGGCACGCTTTAGTAATGTCGATATCTACTTCCGTGTCCACGCACAGGCCAATCCCATGGGGCGTGCTGCACGTTATCACTCCTATCAGGTGTGGGCCCGTGACCCCAGCGGCAATGTTAGCCATTGGCAGGGCTGGTACGACACGGGCGACCCAGAGCAAGATCGCATTGTGCGTCGCCGTGGTGGCGAACCAGATCGACGCCCGATCATGCTGGTCGTTGACCAGGAAGCTTGGGATGCTGGCATTCGCTGTGAGCAGTGGTACGCGGCTACTGCGCCATGGAGCTGGGATTTTGGTTGGACAATCTGTAACACCACCACGCTGTTCCAGCCAGGCG
>JBCDFA010000270.1:0-10841 GCA_039178835.1 Chloroflexota bacterium | reverse complement strand
GTAGAACATGCGCGATCAGTTCTCAGTCAGGTCGATCTCATTCGACAAAAGACCGCTCGTGAACGCCGCCCGGCAGCAGGAAAAATCCGCCTGGGATGCGTGTCACACGTGCCACGTCGCCTGCTTACAGGTGTCACTCGTGATTTTCAGCGCCAATATCCTGATGTGGAATTTGTCTTTTTCGAGGGTACCCCACCTGAATTAACAAGATGGTTGCACAATAATGTAATTGACGTGGGTATGATGACAGTAAATGAGCACTTTGCGGTAACCATCCCATTCATACAAGATGAACTCAAAGTCATCGTCTCCACAAATCACGCCCTTGCAACTAAGTCGCAAGTCCCATTACGAGCTGTCTTACAAGAATTGTTCATCGGACCCAAAACTGAACATGGGATAGTGAATCAGATGTTGTCCGCCAGAAACATACCACCTTTCCAATCACACCAGGAGGTGAGCGCATATAACACGATTTTCGCAATGGTCCGAGAGGGTATTGGCATCTCGCTCATGCCACAAACGTTGATTGATATGCAGTACGAGGACTTGGTGGTTTTATCTATTGAACCAAGGATGCAATTATCAGTACAGTTAGTCAACAACAATCAATTACCTACAGCCATGGATTTCATGGACAGTGCACACCGTTGGGCTAAGATACACGGATTTCTCCCTGACGATATGTGAGTATTATTCATCTTAAGATCAAAAGATTCGATTATGTTTCATGAAAGTGTTGACATACAATGAAACTACATCGATTAGATCTTTAATGGAGTGATATTCATGCTACGATATTTCTTTGAACAACTGATTCGCGCTGGCAAGGATGGCCAGGAAGAACGATCATCACCTGATACCATGTTGAGTGTAATGGATAGTAAGATTCATAACTTCGACACATATATACATCCCCTACCGGAGTCGAAACCACGCACACCGTTTGATAGCCCAAATAAAGATGACGGAAAAAGGGGGGCGGCAAATTTAACGCTTATGCAATTGATGAAAATAGTACCACAGACCCTGCCTTTGTTCTGGTATATAAGTCGTGGATCAAATTTATATAATGAGGCATTTAAACCAAAGCAAAATGAAGTAACCCCTAAATTTATCAAACAACTGGAAGCTTTGGCCTATAAATATGGCGTCAAAGATATCAAATACATCAAAGTGCCCCAGAATGCAATCTTCAAAGATAAGGGCATTCCACATGAATATGCGATTGTCTTCACCGTAGAGATGGACAAAGAACCTATTAGCACATCTCCCAGCTTTGATTCGATACGAGAGGTGATGAAGGGATACAAGAATGCAGCAATTATCGCCAACAAGCTCTCACAATTCATACGTAATGAAGGAGTTGCCGCTTACCCAGGTACAGCCATTGGTGGCACGACAGATTATGTGCATCTGGCAGAACTCGCTGGATTGGGGGCAATAGGGTATCACGGCTTGTTGATCTCACCAACTGAAGGGGCGCGCTTGCGTATCGGCACAATCTATACCAATATCGAAAATTTACCGATCCAGCAAGAGAATGAGCACCTGTGGGTACGTGATTTCTGCGCGATGTGCAAGAAATGTGTGCGAAAGTGTCCAGTGAGTGCCATCTACGATGAACCCAAACCGCGTGGCGATGGTGGGATGCAGTGTATTGATCATGATCTGTGCCGTGACTACTTCGACAAAAATTATGGATGTGCTGTGTGTCTGGCCGTCTGTCCCTTCAGCCAGGTGGGGTATGACAAAGTGAAAGAACGCTTCAAGGGCAATCCCGATGCACCACAATTCATTATTCCCCTTCACATAACAGAGAGCAGTTCATCTGTATAAACATAGGAATCAACAACTGTTTGAATCATGCTTTTGGTGCTTTATTTGACTGGCTGTGGTTCCTTCCTCGTGAAGTAACAAAACGAATTACTCGTCTCTGTTATCAAATGTTTGCGCCACGGCCCATGCAAATCTGGTGGCGCATACCACTTCGCCTTACTCACTATTTTCGCAGCATCATATCTAGAGTGTACCACAAACGAAGAGCAAGCTATTGACAATACGTGTATATACACATAGAATAAATATAGCGCAACTACTTTTTCAGCACATGGATATCGTGTTTTCTTTTTACGTGTATGTACACTCATAAAGAGCCAATACGTCTAATAACTTGTTTCATCTTGTAATCAGCCAATGAAATGGTAAAGGGATATGATTACCATGTTTAGTTACAAACGGACACTTCCACAGCAGCATCCTATTACCCCTCTCGGACATCTCCGTCGTCAGGCATTTGGATTAGCGAATATTGGGGGAACTACAGATACCAGACCAGTACGACAACAAGAGGTTATTGATCATCTTATAAGTGGATTCAACAGTGTCTTGGAAAGTAGCAACTTCGATCATCTTCAGGCACGAGTGGGCAAAAGCGATCCGGCAATGAAGACCTTTACCTATGAAGGTGTCGCAATGGCATTGACTATTCTGGACCATCTATGCCCAGACTCACATCTTAGCCCTATACGCTTTGCCGAGTATGTCGAAAAAGATCACATAGAAGGCGTTTACATCGGCGTTGGTCTTGCATTAGCACGCCTGCAATGGCCCATCGGGAGACACCTGCGAGAGGCTGATCCAGATTTCAGACGTTGGATTACTGATGGGTATGGTTTTGGCCATGCGATATTTCACGCAAAACAGACTCTCTCTAAGCATCACATCCCGGCACATCTGCCGCATTCTCAACAGGAAGACTTTGATATAGGTGTTGGAAGAGCACTATGGTTTAGATTCCAGGCCCAAATACAACCGATATCTGACACAATTTCTACATTCTCCGCTCACCGCCAATCTCCTATCTGGGAAGGAACCGGTTTTGCAGCAACATACGGAGGTGGTGGAACAGAGAATGCCCTCAACGACCTGACCTATCAAGCACGGGCCTATCAGATCGACCTGCAACGAGGTATAGAACACGCTAGAGGAGTCCAGGCATCAGAAAACAACCACACACATGTCTAACACTCATAAACAGACAGGTGTGTCGAAACAAAAGGGTACTATGACGACTACGTACTCACAGTTGCAAACAAGCGATACAACACGTCCATGGCAAGTGTTAGGCATAACAAGCCTCGCAGTGTTCGCTGCATCACTTGATGCGACCATTCTTTTTGTCGCTTTCAATGATCTCACACGTACATTCAATTCTGTTTCGGCTGAACAACTGTCCTGGGTGCTCAACGCCTACACACTCGTTTATGCAGCCTTGCTCATTCCGGCTGGGCGAATAGCAGATATCTTCGGTCAACGCAGGCTCTTTATGTTTGGCGTGGCACTTTTCACACTCGCATCCGTGCTCTGTGGCATAGCAAGTCAACCGGCCTTTCTTATTGCTGCACGCGTCCTGCAAGCAGTCGGTGGAGCCATCCTCATTCCAACATCGCTTGCCCTAATCCTGAGTGAGTTCCCCAAGGAGAAACGCGCTTCAGCAGTAAGTCTCTGGGGGGCAGTAGGTGCCCTTGCAGCGGCAATTGGTCCTTCGCTTGGTTCAGCCATCATTACGGCAGGCGGCTGGCGTTGGGCCTTCTTCATTAACTTGCCCGTGGGGCTGATTGCACTGTACCTGAGTAGCCGTGTCCTGCGTGAATCACAAACCCAGAGAGATCAGACGCTCCCGGACTTTTGGGGCTCACTCCTGCTTATTCTCAGCGTTGGACTCATTGTGTTAGGAATTGTACAGAGTGAGTTGTGGGGCTGGATGAATGGACAAACACTCATTGTCATTATCTCTGGTGTTGTGCTTCTGTTTGTCTTTGTGCTGCGCTCCAGTCGCGTTTCTGTACCTGCGTTGGATATTTCGCTCTTCAAAGATAGCAACTATCGCTATGCAAACATGGCAACATTTGTGTTCGGAGCAACCTTCACAACCCTGTTCTTTGGGTTTATTCTTTTTCTGACCCGCGTCTGGGGGTACACAGAACTCCAGGCTGGGCTGGCTGTTACACCTGGTCCTTTAACAGTGATACCAGTAGCTATTATAGCAGGGCGTATCGCAGATCGACATGGTCATCGTGTGCTGCTTGTGACTGGCGGCATTGTGTTTGCGGTCGGAGGACTGTTACTCTATCTGTTTGCGACAACCGAACCTGCCTTTTTGCGGCTCTGGCTTCCCGTCTCACTAATTACGGGTATTGGGGTAGGTTTGCTCCTGCCCGTATTAAGCTCGGCAGCAGTTGCAGGTTTACGCGCTGAACGCTTTGGTGCCGGGAGTGCGGTGAATCAGGCAATTCGTCAAATAGGTGGGGTATTTGGTGTAGCGCTTGTCGTCGTTTTGCTTGCGGCTGATTCGCAGACGCCTCTGGCTGCCTTTCAACAGGTGTTTATCGTGCTGATCGCTGGTGGGTTACTCACCTCTGCGATTAGTTTAGGCATCAGAACTAAAGGGTACAAGGCAAAAACAGCAGGGCCACCTGAATAGGTTTCAGCCCTTAGCATATGCCACTGCAGAAGGCATTCCAGAGCTTTTGTAACCCTCATAAACACACAAGAAATTGTTTAAGATAGACTTCCTACCTGGCTACTGAGCACTTTTACACCCATGGGCGTTTCAATATGGGCCAATAAAAGGGGAGCCATATTTTCTTCGAGTGGCTTTATGTCAACATATTGTGCTGCATCTATGGATAACAAAATCGCGGCTAACCAGTCAGGGTACGGATGATGAATCTCTAAGCGCTTGAGCGTACAGTCGACATCACCCATACTCCTGGCAGGATGCGTGTCGGTGTGCCACTGCATGAGCGAAGGCACCATCCCACTTGCCAACAGCCTGCCATCATCGGGAATGGCAAAGTGCCAATGAAGCTCGCCACGACTAACTGGAGTCGCCGCGCCAAAAGCAAACGAGTTTTGTGATAGCAAGTGTGTCAGGTCAGTTGTATTAACCACCCACGTCAGCAGTTGTGGTTGTTGCTCAATGTGTCTGCGAACGAACGAATCGTCAAGACCATACCAACGTGGTCTGGCAGGTGCAGGCGCGTCAGGATTGATCGCAATCACTTCGAGGAACACATCGTTCCCCAATTGCATCAAATGGTTGTGTGTCCCCATCAGAGGATGTTCACCGCCTTTGGGAATATCCACACCGAGCTGTTCTTTGATATAGGCAACGCCCTGCTCAAGCGAGGCTGATCCGATCACAAGATGGTCGAGTTGTGTGTTCATATGGCTCCTCGTAGTATAAATATCAATTTGCTCGCCGTCCAAAAAGTAGGCACCAATCACCTCCCACTCTGCAATAGAATATCTCCTTAAGAGAGGTGTTTTAGGAGTGGGCGCGGCGTCCCATACCCCGCCACAGGGGCCAGCCCCTTTGAGCCCCGCGGTGACTGAGCTTGTCGAAGGCAGCAGTGCTGCGCCCGCCAGACCACCTGCAAAGTATCCCCGTCATTCAAGCACGCCACAAACAATCACCCTAGAGCGTCGTTAACGAACCGGACCGCCGCTCAAGCAGCGGGCTCGAGCAACATTGCCCGCTCAAGCAGGCACCACGATCTCGCCTGGATCACAACTTGATAACTACTATATCCTTTCTCGCATGCCGCGAGGCATGTACCCCATCCAATACGTATTCTACCCTATCTCCCTTGCAGGTTCCCAGGGCGCCGCGCCTGGGCCGGGGGTTGTTAGGGGCTTCGGCAAGCCCCTGACAGCGAACAGATGACGGTCGAGCAATAAGTTACCTTTCAGCAAAACAGAGCATAGTAGTCGGCGCGGCGCCTCACACCTCATCGCCTTCGACAGGCTCAGGCGACCAAACCCCTACCAGACCACCCGCAAAACGTGCCCGTCGTTCAATTATCCCACAGCCCGGCCCCCCGCTCAAGCAGGCACCACGATCTCGCCTAGGCGCACTCTGATAGCTATTACACCCTTTCTCGAGTGCAATGAGGCATTTACCACAACCAGTACTTATGCTATCCACCATCCTTGCGGATTCCCAGGGCGCAGCACCTGGGCCGGGGGTTGTCAGGGGCTACGGCTGGCCCCTAACGATACAGCACGTAGTTGGGCAAACATATCCTCCTTGATTAATGAACACCAAGGCAGGACCATGCCCACCGCTCAAATCATTTACTCTCTAAAAGTAGTGCTTTCGCAGAATACCATCATAGCGGCCACTACGCATGCAACACTTCTTGAAAGCGGCGTCCCGATCCGCAGGGGCAGGGGTCATTACGGCCCAATTTCTCGGTCAACTCTTTGCCACCGTGGACTACACGGTAACCACGTTTGACATGCGTTTCGGAAGGGAAGCCGTAGCGACGCTTGCTGGTGTGCTCAAAAGGATGGTTGTTCGTTGAAGTTCTTACGCTTTGCCATGATAGCACCTGGCCTTTCTAGAAGCGAGGGGGATCAGTGCAATGAGTATAACATGGATGATAACGATAGAGAAGGTTGGCTTTGTAGATGGAATAAGTGTGTGATTGAGAGATATAGTATGGTTTGGATGAGCTTATTGCTATAGTTATGAACCACCCGGTACAATTGCGCTATTGTACCCTCGGGCCGCTTTTTGATAGCGAGCAATGACAATGACAAGACCAAAGATTAACGTAATTGGAAACAGACAAAAGACAAAAACACCAGGGCCATAATCGCTAGGAGTTTTACTCACTTCAAGTAAAATTAGCGTTTCATTCATGGAATCTTCCTTATTACGTTCAAATGGAAGTCCTAAAAACTCACTCCTTGCTTTATTATACGGCATCGTGACAGGTTTAGTGACCGGAGGTAAAACAGTAACCGAAAATCCCCCAAAGGGCCAAGCCGCATTTTTGCCCTGATAAAATGTCTTTACTTCATCATATGTCATTGTGGTACTATATTTCTCATAATACCAGTATCGGGCAATCGCACTGTGATAAGGATACTGATTTTCAGCAAGCTCTGGATTTCTTTGGAGCAACCGAGCACCTTCAGGTACAGGAGCTACAGGAATTGTATCCTCATACCAAATAGCATGTAGAAGCCATATACCAAATGCCAAAGTGACACCTAAAATGAGAACTGTGATTTCGATACAAAAAGAGGTAAATGGTCTCCGTACTTTCTGATCACTCTCTCTAGCTTTCCACATCATGATTTTGGTAGTCATGTAAGATTAGTTGAACAAATATATTTTATTGTAGCATAAATTGTTCAAGTAGTACGACAAGGCATGGTGGAAATGCAACTCAGTTACCTCACATACCCCTCCACCCAAATCACTTAGAATCCCTCACCTACCCCTTCTGCAACACAAACACGGCACCCGATCCAGCCGGATCGAAGGGGCTCATCTGCCAGTTTGAGAACTGATGCAACACCTCAAAACCTGCCCGATCAAACAATGAGTAGAGTTCCTCCAGAGAAAAGAATTTCAGCTCAATCCCCGAAAAGACCTCGTTGCCATCAGGATACTGGCGTTTTTTGTCGAAATACAAAATGTGATTAACGTCATCGAAGCGCGTCTTCTTCCAGAAATAACGTACATCATTGCCCGCCGCATCGATATACTCACTCTTGAGCTTGAAGTCCGCGTCGACGATCAGATCGGTCCCCTCCATCAGTCGTGTGTCGAAGATAAGCAGACCACCCTCGCTGAGATGTTGATGGATATTCTGCAACAAACTCATAGCATTCTCTTCGGTCAGAAAAGCCTGAAAAGCATTGCCGGTCATGATGGACAGAGCAAACTGTTGATCGAGGTGAAAGTCCAGTGCATCTGCGAGGTGAAAGTGGATATTGTGCAGGTGCTGAGCCTTGGCTCGGGCAGCAACAAGCATGTCTTCCGCAACATCCACGCCATGAACCTCGAAGCCGGTTTTCTCAGCCAGCGGGATGGTAACAATACCCGTCCCGCAACACACATCGAGAATGGCACCTTTTTGACCGAGTGCCATCTGGGTGAGGTAGACTATCTCGGGATCGTATAAATGATCATATTGAGCGTCGTAATCAGCTCCTGAACGAAATTCACTGAGGTTCTGCATTATATGTTTATTCCTGTATATGCTCGTTAGATAAGAAAACTGATTGCCTAATTATATGGTAAATCCGCTGCTATCCTACCAGAAAATTGCAACACCCTTTGCTTACAGCCATCAGTCTTGCAAGAAATCGGCCATCGCACCAGCGGATGACCAAGGACCTTACACTACCCCGCTGCCCTGATATGTCCCTCACGACTAATCAACAACACTCCATCTATCGAGAGCCGCTGATAATCAAAGGCAACAGGGCTTTCTTTTCCATTTTCTTTTACCCATCATATTGCCCACTACAACCATTCATCTATAAGTTATTTACTCCGATTTTACTTGACTCTGTTTAAAAAAAGCAGTAATATTTGAACGATTTCATTGAATTGTTCAAATATTCAGGATACAAGCTGCCATGACAAAATCGGACAACAAAGAACGGGAGCAGCGCATCCTCGACGCCGCCATCGACCTGTTTGTGCACTACGGGTACGACAAAACGACGATCAGTGATATTGCGCGTAAGGCTGGAGTGAGTCAGGGCGCGATTTACCTGCACTTCGATAGCAAGGATGCCCTGTTGGAAGGACTGGTCATACGTGAGACCAAAGCCTATGCGGAGCGGTGGCTCGCCCTCATCGAGGCCGACCCGAAAGGCGGCACGATTGGGGCTATGTACAAGAACAGCTTGTATGCCCTGAGCGCGAGTCCTTTTATGTCCGCGATGTATCGGCAGGATAGCCGCATTCTGGGCAACTATATCCGCAAACCGGACAACTTTTTTCGCAGGATGCGCGATCAACAGACCGAGTCAGGGCGCTACACCTTTGTGAAGATGATGCAGGAAGCCGGGGTGATGCGACAAGACCTTGACCCCAGAGTTGTTGCTCACATTATGGACATGCTGGCGCATGGGCTTGTGGGGATGGACGAGGTGATCGACAAGGCTTCAGTACCGCCTGTTGAGGACATCATCGAAGGTATTGCCGACATTATGGATCGCGCACTCACAATTGATGACGGAGGTAATACCGAGTCTGGCAAGGCGATTCTTCGGCAAATCGCTGATGCGGGCTTCCAACAATTTCAACAACTAGATAACCCTGATCAGGAGTAAACGATCATGATTAAGGTCAACACACTCACATATACCTATCCAAATGCCAAACAAGAAACACTGCATGGTCTGAATTTCGAGATTGCTGAAGGTGAAATCTTTGGCTTTTTAGGACCATCGGGCGCAGGCAAATCGACGACACAGAATATCCTCATCGGTTTGCTCAAGGAATACGGTGGCACCATTCAAGTGATGAATCGGGAAATGAGTGACTGGGGTCAGGATTACTACGAGCATGTCGGGGTTTCGTTTGAGTTGCCCAATCACTATCTCAAACTCACGGCCCTGGAGAACCTCAAGTACTTCCAATCGCTCTACAGCAACGCCACGCTCAATCCGCTGGAGGTCCTGGAGTGGGTCGGGCTACGCGACGATGCAGAGAAAAAAGTGGCTGATTTTAGTAAGGGTATGAAAATGCGCCTGAATGTCGCACGAAGCCTGATCCATAAACCGAAAGTGCTCTTCCTGGATGAACCGACCAGCGGTCTGGACCCGGTGAATGCGCGTAACATCAAAGACCTGGTGTTGGGCCTACGCAGACAGGGCACCACAGTCTTTGTGACGACCCACGACATGATGGTTGCCGATGAGCTGTGTGACCGAGTGGCCTTTATCACCGCAGGCAACATCGCGGTGATCGATAAGCCAACGACACTCAAAAAACAGTTTGGGAAACGCAATGTGCAGGTTGAATACCTCAATGGCGCATCAGATATTCTGCATCAGGAATTTCCGTTAGACGGGCTGGGGAATAATGGCGCATTTATCGACTTACTCCGATCAGTCAGCCGTGTCGAAACTATTCATACCCAGGAAACCACGCTCGAAAAGATTTTCATCGAGGTGACCGGACAGGAGCTCGCAGCATGACCCGCTTAATCTCAGCTATGAAGATGGATGTAACCGTCCAGGTACGGTCGAATTTGTATGCCATCGGGATTGGCGTCGGGGTCATTCTAGCCGCAGCGCTGATCTGGCTTGCCGATCCCAACCACCTCTTTTCCATCATCCCAACCTTGATGCTCTTAGTGGTTGGCGGGTCGACCATGCTTTATGTTGCGGCGATAATCATCTTCGAGAAAGACGAAGGAACTCTCAACGCGGTGATTGTCTCACCACTCCGCACATCGGAGTATCTCTGGTCAAAGATTATCACTCTAACCGCGCTTGCCACGATTGAGTCGGTAATCATGTTTGGTGGGGCCATGGCCTTTATGTATTGGTTTGATGAGCTGATACTACCAAACGTTCTCTTGTTACTCATCGGCATTATGAGCATCGGGGTTATCTATACGCTTATTGGCATTATTCTCATTGTACGCTTTGACAAGATTACGGACTTTATCATTCCCTTGTCAGCGGTGGCCATGGTGCTACAGGCTCCTGCCCTGTATTTTCTTGGTGCCATCACCCATCCGGTCTTTCTGGTCATCCCAACCAGTGCACCAACGATGATTATGCAAGGAGCCTACACGCAACTGACGACGTGGCAATGGCTCTATGCCGTGGGCTTTACGATCGCATTGGTTGTTGGTCTCACTATCTGGTCTTATTACGCGTTCAAAAAACACATCATCAGGAAAGTAGGGTAGCACCATGCTTATGACCCAGCTTGCACAGAAACTTGGACGCAACGATGTCAAAATCATCGGACGCGACAGCTTTCTCATTTTTATGTTTATCTTTATTGTTAT
>JBCDFA010000269.1:0-10857 GCA_039178835.1 Chloroflexota bacterium | reverse complement strand
TGATTTGAATAAAGAAGCCTATCCGTACGATGTCATTCTAGAGCGTAGTATTCATCATTCACGCGCTTTATACGCCTTGCGTGCCTACAACGATGCTGGCATTCCAACGGTCAACACAGCGCAGGTAGCCGATATTTGTGGCGATAAGTTCAAGACCACCCAGGCACTGGTTGCTGCCGGGGTGCCCACGCCACGCACGCGCATGGCCTTCACGCCTGCCTCGGCGCTGCAAGCCATTGAAGAGCTAGGCTATCCGGTCGTGCTCAAACCGGCCATTGGCTCGTGGGGCCGCTTGATTGCTAAAGTGAATGACCGTGAAGCAGCTGAGGCGCTACTTGAACATAAAGAAATCCTGGGCTCATATCACCACTCCATCTTCTACATCCAGGAATATGTTCCCAAACCACACAACCGGGATATCCGGGCATTTGTGGTGGGTGACGAATGTATCTGCGCGATCTATCGCACCAGCGACCATTGGATCACCAACACGGCGCGGAGTGGTGCAGCGACGAATTGCCCAGTCACCCCGGCAATGGCCGACATCTGCGTTGGTGCAGGCCAGGCCGTTGGTGGGGGCGTCGTCGCGGTCGATCTCTTGGAAATCGACGATGGACGGCTGCTGGTCAACGAGGTGAACTACACCATGGAATTTCGCAACAGCATCGATACCACTGGAGTCGATATTCCGGCTCGAATTGTCGATTATGTGCTAGAGGTGGGGCGCTCATGAACGACGATCAACCACGACCATGGCAAAAGCTACGACGACGTACTGTGTATGAGAGTCCCTGGATTCACTTGCATCAGGACGACGTGCGCCTGCCCGACGGCAGCATCATCGATGGGCATCACGTTGTTGATTTTCTACGTCCGAGTGTAGGCATCTTACCAATCGGCACCGATGGTCGCATTCTTATGATTGAGCAGTATCGCTTTATCAGTGACAGCACCGGCTGGGCGATTCCAACCGGGCGGGTGGATGAAGGAGAGGAACTAGTCGACGCAGCCCAACGTGAACTGCACGAAGAAGCTGGCTATCGTGCAGTGACTCTTGAGCAAGTCGGATATTACTATCCGATTATTGGGAGCGGAGATCTGGCATTTCACATCTTCATTGGTTACAACCTAGAACATGTTGGCGAGCCAACGACACCAAACGAAATTCTACAGATTGCATGGTTTCACCCTGACGAAGTGTGGTCGATGATCGAGGCAAATACTATTGTAGATGGCATGTCAGTAACAGCGCTACTCTGGTACTTTGCGCGTTAGGGTCGGCATACAACAGGAGGAACATAATGCTACGTGTAGCAATTATAGGTGGAAGTGGCTACGTCGGTGGCGAACTGTTGCGATTGTTGCTCTTCCATCCGACAGCTGAGGTCACCCATGTCACCTCAGAGCGGTTGGCCGGACGTCCGGTGGCGAGTGTGCATCCCAACCTGCGCCGCCTCACCCAACTGCAATTTACACCCATCAACAAAGTCGAACCATGTGATGTCTTGTTCCTCGCGCTACGGCATGGTGAGGCGGCGCGGCGTATCGAGGAGTTGGCGCAACTGGCACCGCGTATTGTTGATTGCTCGGCGGACTTTCGCCTGCGTGATGTAGCAACATACGAGCGCTGGTATGGTGAAGCACATCCGGCACCCGACTGGCTCGACAAGTTTGTCTATGGGCTACCGGAGGCACATCGCGAAGAGATACGCAATGCCAGCTATGTGAGTGGCGTGGGCTGCAATGCGACGGCCAGCAACCTCGCGTTGTTGCCACTGGCGCGGGCCGGTCTGCTCGACCCCTCACGCGACATCGTGATCGAGGTCAAGGTTGGCTCGTCCGAGGGTGGCGCACAGGCCAACGACTCATCGCATCACCCGGAGCGGAGTGGAGCAGTACGCTCGTTTGCGCCAACTGGCCATCGCCACACGGCTGAGATTACTCAAATCACCGGGGCCGAGCGTGTCCACCTCTCAATCACGAGTGTTGAGTTGGTGCGTGGCGCACTGGCAACGGCCCATGTCTTTCCCAAAGAGCGCGTGACAGAGAAAGACCTATGGCGGGCCTATCGGGCAGCGTACTCAGAGGAACCCTTTGTCCGCATTATTCGCGAGCGGCAGGGCACCTACCGATTGCCCGAACCCAAGATTCTGGCAGGCAGCAACTACGCTGATGTGGGCTTTGCGCTGGACGAAGCAACCGGACGGGTGGTGAGCATTTGTGCGCTCGACAACCTGATGAAGGGGGCAGCCGGGACCGCCGTGCAGTGCCTGAACCTGATGTGTGGACTGGATGAGCGTGCCGGGTTGGAGTTCCCAGGGCTGCACCCGATCTAGTGGCGAACCTAGGGGTTGGTAAAAACTGCCCCATTTTGGGAGCGATCACCACCATTTTGTGGCAACCTTTAGGGTCTAGTTTTACATCGCTGGAATGCCTAACAGAGTGGTTTGTCATATCGCGCAGGAGGCAACCTTTAGGGTCCCAGAAAAATCGTACCACATCCGGTGCATTTACCACACTTTTGGGGCAACCCTTAGGGTTTAGCATGAATCGACCATATTGGGGCAATAACCACCTTTTCAGGGCAACCTTTAGGGTTTGCTTTTACAGCATCGGGACCAAGTATTTAACGATTAACTGCCCACTCATCTGGGCAACCTTTAGGGTCTAGCATGAATCTACCTTTTCTCGCCGGGGAGAATCCGGCACAGGAACGCTATCGCGAGGCGAGCGAGCTATTCGCACTGTTTGATTACCTCAGACAACAACACTTTGGCGTCTTTAGCATTCGCGAGTCGCTGCAGGCGGTTGGTGAGCGACGCGACGGCACACTCCAGGGCTTCTGCCTCAGCGCGGATGAGATGTGGCAATGCATCGAATACATGGACTCGCTCGGTGTAGGCGTCGTCGAACTGCCGTCGTACCCGGCCAACGCATATGGTCAGGACACCAACCGCGAGTTGATTGAGCGCGCCCAGCAGGAGCAGAAAACGATTGAGTTTGCCGCCCATGCCCGGTGTGTATTGACCGATGTCGAAGCGGCCCACAACGCAGGGTTCCGACGAATGCATCTCTACATCGGCACCAGCAAGATCAAGCAGGCCACCGCACGAGCAAGCATTCCACAACTGGCCGAAAAGATGTTTGCAAGCGTTAAGCTGGCACGCGATCTGGGATTTACCACTGTTCGAGTCAGCACCGAGGATGCCTTCCGCACGACCCTTGATGACTACGAAACCTTTTACACCACACTTCAGTCACGGCTCGTCAGTCATCAGTTGTACATCGATGGTATTGGCATACCGGACTCTGTTGGGGTCGCCACCATCCCCGAGCTGGGTGACCGTATCGCCCTGCTGCGTCGTATCGGCATTCATTTTGACTTCCTTGAATGTCATGTGCATAACGACATTGGGAATGCCGACCACATTTATGTCAATACCCTTTTGCTCTGCATGCGTTTGGGCATAACGATGCTGCCGGACTTCTCCATCCTCGGTATTGGTGAGCGCAATGGCACAATCGGCCTTAGCTCGTTACTGGAGGCCATCTATCGACAGCTAATTCTGCTCTATCCGCGCAAGATGGCCCAGATTCGACAGGCGATGCGTGAGCAGTTGGGAACCCTGCCCGACGGCGAGCTATTTGTCAATCGTTATCGTGATATGGACACCTACTTTTATCGCATGCTCAGCCGCAATGGGTTTGTATTCGACCGCAGCCCTTTCTCGGCCAACACCGAGTACGATGGCAGCGGCGTGCACGCCGACACGACCCGTAGGGCGTATCATCTAGCGCTGACAGAGCAGAGCAACGGCCAGGATGCGATTGATACGGGGAACAGCGCATACTGTGGTGCGTTGCCACCCTACGATATGCCGCTACGAACGCCGGTGCTGGCCTGCTTTGGCTGTGGCAAGAGCAATGTGCGTTACTGGTGTGAGCGCGAAGGGCTGGTGTTGCGCCCCACCGCTACCCTTCAGGAACAGATGCAGCACGTTGCAACCAATGGCATCGTTCCAGCTCAACTGGTCGATGAAACCTCGGTTGATGAGTTTATTGCACAGATGATTCGACATTACAGTATCACGCAGAATGGCATCACGCATCAGGAGGCGATGGAAATCGTACACATGTTCTATCAGCAACCGATGCATACGCAACAAAAAGAGGTAAAGATATGATTGTTGTGAAGGTTGGCGGCGGCGAAGGGATCAATTACGACGCCCTCTGTGCCGATATCGCACAGCTGCGAGAGGCAGGGCAGGCGCTGGTGCTACTCCACGGTGGCTCCCACGAGACGAATATGCTGGCAGAACGGCTAGGGCATCCACCCCGCTTTGTGACATCGCCATCTGGTTTTACCAGCCGTTACACAGACCGGACAACGTTAGAAATTTTTATGATGGCCTATGCGGGCAAGATGAATAAAGTAATCGTTGAACGATTGCAGCGGCTGGGAGTCAACGCCATCGGAATCTCAGGGCTGGATGGGCGGGTGCTCGAAGGACAACGCAAAGCCGCTATTCGCATTGTGGAGAATGGGCGACAACGGGTGCTGCGCGATGACTGGACCGGCACAGTTGAGCGGGTCAACAGCGGATTGCTCACCACACTGCTGGACGGCGGTTATCTGCCCGTCATCGCGCCGCTGGCCAGCAGCACCTCAGGCGAGGCGCTCAACGTCGATGGCGACCGGGCAGCGGCGGCAGTCGCAGCAGCCCTCAAGGCCGAGACACTATTGTTGCTCTCAAATGTGCCGGGGTTGTTGCGGGCCTTTCCCGATGAGAACTCACTGATCACACACATTCCACGTGGCGAGGTCGATGAGTTTTTGCCCTTTGCCGAGGGACGGATGAAGAAGAAGGTGCTCGGTGCTTCGGAGGCGCTTGTCGGTGGCGTTGGCCGAGTCATTCTGGGCGATGCGCGTGTAGAGCGGCCAATCAGTCACGCGCTCGATGGACATGGCACAATTATCGAATAAAATAGCCAGTGGTTTCATGTATCACGATAGGATATTGAGTATGAAAGCACTGGCATGACATCCTGGAAACGTACACTTTATATTGTGTTCTTCGCACAGTTTGTCTCGGCGGTTGGGTTCTCGGTAATGTTTCCCTTCCTACCGCTGTACGTTCAGGAGTTAGGTTCGCAGACAGGGACAAGTATCGAATTCTGGATCGGCATGGTCTTTTCGGCGCAGGCACTCACGATGATGGTGGCCTCACCCATGTGGGGGTCCGTGGCCGACCGCTACGGACGCAAGTTGATGGTTGAGCGGGCCATGTTTGGTGGCACAATCATTATGTTTTTGATGGCCTTTGCGCGTTCGGCTGAAGAGCTTGTGCTGCTCAGAGCATTGCAGGGCATCATCACCGGGACGGTGCCCGCAGCCAATGCCTTGGTGGCGGCAGCAGTGCCACGTGAGCGCAGCGGTTACGCGATGGGCATGCTTCAGATGGGGTTCTGGGCCGGTATCGCGGTCGGCCCTTTGCTTGGCGGTATTATCGCTGACGCAGTAGGGTACAGCACGACGTTTGTTGTCACATCGGTGATGTTGTTGATTGCCGGATTGATGGTGTGGTTGGGTGTGAAGGAGAACTTTACACCACCTGAGAAGACCAAAAAACGGCCCAATATGCTGGCATCGTGGGGGCATATCCTACGCGAAAAAAGTCTGGCAATGATCTATACTATCCGCTTCCTGGGTTGGTTGGGGCAGACGATGATTGTACCGATTTTGCCGTTGTTTGTGCAATCATTGTTAGTTTCATCCAGCCGTGTCGGGACAATGACCGGGCTGATTGTTGGCGTGGCCTCAGCGACCGGAACAGCCAGCGCGATCTATCTGGGACGGTTGGGGGATCGCATCGGACATCGGCGTATCTTGATTGTGAGCACACTGGCAGCGGCATTGCTCTACGTTCCGCAGATCTTCGCGACGGAGGCATGGCAATTGCTGATTCTGCAAGCACTGACGGGTGTAGCCAATGGTGGCATTATGCCTTCGTTGAGCGCATTGTTGGCCCGGTATAGCCAACCAGGCGAAGAGGGCGCAGTATACGGACTCGATAGCTCGATTGTGGCTGGGGCACGTGCATTAGCCCCATTGCTGGCAAGTGGTGTGGTGCTCTGGCTGGGATGGTCGGGTATTTTTATTGCCTCTGCTGTCACCATGTTCATTACTTTTGTGCTGGTGATACTCTTTCTGCCAGACGAGCAACCAAACACTGAGGTCAGTCCTACCCTGAGCGAATCGAAGCAGTAACTATTCGGTGCTATCTTTGGCAACCGTTTGTGAGGCAGCACGTAGATGGTCGGGTGTAAGCGTGAAGGCCCGCGCAAAGCCACCGATATACCGCACCTCGGTTGGAGCAAAGCTATACAGGGCAAAGTCGGCGAAGGTAAAAAGCATCTCCGAGGCTGGTAGGCGCGTTAGGTAGCAGGTACGTGCGCTGGCATAATCGGCGCTATCTTTGTCGATTACGGCAACAGAGCCCAAGAGTGTTATGCGTGCGAGTGTCTGCACATCCTCGCGCCCATCGTCGGGTTCAGTGATAAGCAGCGAGGCACGAGGGTCGGCCTGGAGTTGCTTGGTGTGCAGCGATAACTGACTGAGATGGAGCAAGAAGCAATCAAAGGTAGGCTGCACAGCATATGCAACCATCGAAACAAATGGTGCCCCATCGCGCAGGGTGCCAAGAGCGGCGTGGCGCTGGGCGCGGATCAACGTTGCGATGATCTGGAGTTCTGCTTGTTTCATACGACCTCACAAGATGTGATTGCTCAGGTGTGCACAGAGCACCATACACATTGGGTTGACCATTTCCAGCAGGCTGACGGCCAATCTACCGACGATTGCCGTTCGGGCGTGTGCAGTGACGAAGATATATTTCTACTGGTACAAGCGCTTTGTGCCATCTGGCATTTTTGTAAACGATATAAACATACAGCCGTCGAACGGCCACACGATACGTGAACTATGCAAAGGATACCAACAATGATAGCACAGGAAACGATTATCGCCAGCGAATCGGCGCATACCAGCGGCACCTATCCCAAGCGACAGCTTGCCATTGTGCGGGGGCATGGCGCACGCTTGTGGGATGCTGACGGGCGCGAGTACATCGATTGTGTGGGTGGGCAGGGGGCCGCGAACCTGGGACACGCTAATCCGTATATCAGTGAGGCCATCCAAACACAGGCAAATCGGCTGATCAATTGTCCGGAAATCTTTTATAATGATGAGCGTGCAGCATATCTTGATGAACTGGTGGCGGTGCTGCCAAAAGGTCTTGAGCGAGTCTTCCTGTGTAATTCAGGGGCCGAGGCCATTGAGGGAGCAATCAAGATTGCACGTCTCAAAACGGGTCGGACGGATGTCGTTACGGCGGTGCGTGGCTTTCACGGACGCACGATGGGGGCACTCTCTGCGACATGGGAACCAAAATATCGTAAGCCATTTGAGCCGCTGATCCCTGGTTTTACACGTGTGCCATACAACAAACTCGATGCGCTGACCGAGGCGGTGGGCGATACAACGGCAGCAGTGCTGTTGGAGCTTGTACAGGGCGAGGGCGGGGTGCATCCGGCAACCGAAGAGTATATCGCGGGAGTGGTGGCAGTGTGCCGCGAACGGGGCGCATTGCTGGTCGTTGATGAGGTACAAACGGGTTTTGGGCGGACTGGCGCTTTGTTTGCCTGTGAACATTACGGTGTTGAGCCGGACATTCTGGTGCTGGCAAAGTCTATTGCTGGTGGGATGCCGATGGGCGCCATCGCGTTCCATGAGCATCTGGGGCCATTGCCACCAGCGAGTCACGGCACGACGTTTGGTGGCAATCCGCTGGCGTGTGCGGTGGCCAGAGCGACATTGCGCTATCTGCACGACCACAACTTGCTCCAACAGGCAGCGGAAAAAGGCGTATATCTGATGGAGCAACTCCGTGCATTGGAGCTGTCACAGGTGCGCGAGGTGCGCGGGAAGGGGCTGTTGGTTGGGCTGGAACTCAAAGAGCGTGTGCAACCCTACCTGGTGCGATTGATGGAGCGTGGGGTGCTGGCACTACCTGCGGGGCCAAACGTCCTGCGCTTGTTGCCACCGCTCGTAATTACGTATGATGAACTCGATCAGGTGGTGGGGGTAGTGGGAGAACCAGACCTTTAGGGTTGGCAGAAATCGGTCCAGATTCGGTGTATTCTCATCGTTTTTAGTAGACCCTAAGGGTTGTCGTTTATGCCTTTGGAACACACTATACAATGGTTAGCATCCTCGTGATGAGGGAGACCTTTAGGGTCTAGTAAAATAGGAGGATTCAATGAGTGCGATTGAGCACCAATACGCGTTTATCAATGATATTCAAATGCATTATGTGAAGGCAGGCCACGGGGATAGATTGGTGGTGTTGTTACATGGCTTCCCGGAGTTCTGGTATTCCTGGCGGCACCAGATCCCGGCGTTGAGTAAACATTTTACCGTTGTTGCGCCCGATCTGCGTGGGTATAATGAGACGGAAAAGCCTTCATGGGGCTATGAACTCGACGTGCTAACAAAGGACGTTGTCTCGCTGATCGACGAGATGGGACATACCAAAGCGATTGTGATTGGGCACGACTGGGGTGGAATGATCGCCTGGGCCTTGGCGATTGCCTACCCACACCGAGTGGAGCGCCTGATCAACATGAACATCCCTCACCCGGCATTATTCACCGAGGCAATCGGTCAAAACTGGCAGCAGATGCGTCGTTCCTGGTACATTCTTTTTTTTCAATTACCTTTTCTGCCCGAAGCATTTATTCGTGCTAACAACTATGAGGCAATTGAGCGTGTGTTCCGTGGCATGGCTATCGACAAGTCACGCTTTACCGATGAGGATATCCGGCAATTTAAGAATGCGATGGCCCAACCAGGTGCCCTCACCGCAGCGATCAACTACTATCGTGCTATCACTCAACAGGGGTCGCGTGGGATGTTTAGCGGTACTGGTATGCGTGTTTCCATGCCAACATTGCTCATCTGGGGTGAGGAGGACAAAGCGCTGGGGAAGGAGTTGACGTATGGGACAGATCGCTTTGTCAACGATTTGCAGATACGCTATATTCCTAATTGTTCGCACTGGGTACAGCAGGAACAACCGGAACTGGTCAATCAGTATACGCTTGATTTTCTGGCTGATCTGACATAGCTTTTAGCAAATAATGAATAGGCACCAGAGCAAAGATCGAACTAATCTTTGCTCTGCGCTCTGTCTATAGTAATGTCGCATCCCCTGTACGCCTCTATCCGTAGACATGGAATGACACCCCTCAACATGGGGCTAGAAATGAGATCAACAACCTATGTCTCAGGAACGACTTCAACCCAACCTAAGTGATACCTATGATGCCATTATTGTTGGTGCACGTATTTCTGGCGCAGCTACAGCGCTGCTCCTGGCCCAACAGGGTGCACGGGTGCTCCTGCTTGACCGTGTTACCTTCCCGGCACCAACTGTGTCGTGTCCCGTATTTTTTGGGAACAGCCTGGCCATGCTAGACCGTCTCGGTGTGCTGGATGTTGTAGAAGCTATTGATGCACCGAAGATACGTCTGTACGGATTACGTACACCAGAATTTGATATGGTCACCCCCCTTCCGAAATCAGGTGGACGTGATTACGCCTATTCGATTCGTCGAGAGGTACTGGATACGGCTATTCTTGAACGTGTGCGGACTCATTCCAACATCACTCTTCGTGAAGGATTCAACGTGAATGATGTCATCTGGAGTATGGGGCAGGTTGTAGGTGTGCGCGGACGCCAGAACGGTGCTCGTGAGGAGTCCCTCTATGCACGTGTTGTCGTTGGTGCCGATGGGAAGCGATCCAAAATTGCTCAACTGGTTGATGCCAAGATATATGATCGCCAGAAATCTGAAACAGCCCTCTTCTACGCCTACTACCAACGTTTTGCACAGTTGCATGAGCCAAGCGCCATCTCGTATGGCAATCAAGAAACACGTCAGGGTGTCCTCGTTTTTGACGCTGATAATGGATTAACAGTTGTTTCAGTAGGCGTCCCAGCAACTGAATTTGATGAAGCCCGCAAAGATCCTGAGGCAACATTGGAGCGAGTCTGGCGAGCTGTTCCCGAGCTTGCAGAACGTGGTCGTCATGCCGTGCGTGAGACCAAAGTGATGGGACAGGCACCTTTCGATAGTTTTTATCGTCAGCCATATGGGTCTGGCTGGACACTCGTAGGTGATGCGGGACATTACATTGATCCCATCACAGGCCAGGGTATCAACCATGCCTTACGCAGCGCAGAACTTTTTGCAGAGGCATGGGCTCGCATGCAACGGCACTCGACATGGCAACGTGCGATGGCGGCCTACCACCGCAAACGTGACAGCGAGACACGCCCGATGTATAATTTTGTCGCAATTGGCGAACAGATGCAGCAGGTGCCTCCTGAACTCGGTGTATTTATTGGGACACTTGTGTTCCGGGCTATCGCACGTCAACCAGATAGTGCGAAACGATTTGTTGGTATGTTCAATGGTGCCACATCCATCGAGTCGTTTACCCATCCACTCAACCTGACACGTATCGTCATTCAGGATGGCTTACAGAATGAATTGCCACGTCTGGCAGGAACACTAGTTGGAGCACGTGCAGCGACATCGCCAGGTTTGTAAAAACTCATCTCCTGCAACACAGCAGCCTGTGGTATACTTCAAGGCATCACATTGGGACACACTTCATTTCTCGCTATTTATCTCAATACAAAAATCTCCCGCAACTCGAACAGTGTGTCCCAATGTGATGCCTTGAAGTATACCACAGGCTGCTGTGTTGCAGGAGATGAGTTTTTACAAACC
>JBCDFA010000268.1:0-10936 GCA_039178835.1 Chloroflexota bacterium | reverse complement strand
TGTTGATCGAGGTATCAAAACGACAGTGGGAACTACCCTACAGTCGGTGTCATTTGATTTCACTGTTTCATCACAAGCATTTCCGTACACAGACGAGCCAACTATTGATGATTTTGTCCCAGAAAGCCAGAGTGTAGCACGAAAGGAAACAGCACCTGCTCTGGACACTATCAGAAAAGAAGCATCAGATTATGTTACCGTCCCAGATACGTTTCCTGCGATCAATGTCACAACCGCTGCAGATGGCACGGATGATGGCTATCTCTTTCTTAGCAACTGGATTAGAAATCAAGCGATAAAGGACTCGTACCTGCTTATTCTCGATAATTTTGGTGAACCTATCTATTATGAAGCACTAGCTGATGGGAATCGTGGTCTTGATTTGAAGCGACAACCAGACGGAACACTTACCTACTTTGATGATGTTATCCATGCCTATCATGTGATGGATTCATCATATGAGATTATTGATACTATCCAAGCTGGTAATGGTTATGAGACGGATCACCATGGGATACAAATACTCCCCAATGGTCATGCGCTATTTATGATTTATCATCAGCGGCCCGCAGATCTAAGTGATATTGGTGGTCGTGCAGATGCTGAAGTTGTTGATTTGATTATTCAAGAACTAGACACTTCGAATAATGTGATATTTGAGTGGAATAGTGCTGACCATATTGCCTATACTGATACATTTGAGGACATTGATACTGCTATAGTTGATTATATCCATGGGAATGCAGTTGAGCTTGATTTCGATGGCAATATTCTGATTTCCAGTAGACATTTGTCCGAAATTACAAAGATAGACCGTCAAACAGGGGATGTTATTTGGCGTCTTGGTGGTAAGCAGAATGAGTTTACGTTTGAGAACGATGAGCCATTCCATTATCAGCATGATATTCGCCGTCTTGCAAATGGAAACATTACATTATTTGATAACCGATTTGGTGAACAACCACGATATTCTCGTGCTTTGGAATACGCAATTGATGAAGAGGAAAAAACGGTTACCAAGGTGTGGGAATATCGTCATGAGTCAGATGTATATGCTGCAGCGATGGGCAGTCATCAACGACTACCAAACGGTAATTCGCTTATTGGTTGGGGTACTGCAGAGACAACCCTCACCGAAGTCACTCCTGCCGGAGACATAGCATTTGAATTAGCCTTTGACCCACCATACGTAAGTTATCGGGTGTTTCGTTTTCCTTGGCAGGGCTTTCCCAACACTGAGCCAACACTTATGACTATGACCGATGACGAAGGTGAGCGTTTAGCATATAGCTGGAATGGTGCCACCGAGATTGACTCCTATCAAGTCTATGGTGATGCGCAACCCACCTCCACCACAGAGCTAGAGACACGTGAGAAGTCGGGTTTTGAGACCAGCACTGCTCTTGATGACGTGGCCGATGATGTGTGCTTCTTCCAGGTCATGCCCATTGATAAAGAGGGTGAAGAAACACGTCTTTCCAACATGGTGTATCGTGGCGATGATACCTGTGCAACTGGCCTAACGTTGAGTGCTACTGAGACCAAGAGTAAGGTATTCACTTCAGATCGGAATGATCAGACGTTTATCACCGAACTCACGGCGCCAACAGACGCACTCTCAGAGAGTCTTGTGCTGATACACGATGATGTCGTCGAGGAAAGGCCAACCCCTGAGAATATGACATTGGTTGGACCTCATTTTGTCTTCAATGTATATGAGGATTTCCAAGCATTCCCAGATTTTGTATTTGCTGAACCGGCCACAGTGACTGTTGAATATGATGATGCAATTGAGCAGCTATTAGATGAGATGGATGTAGAACTACAATATTGGGACAACGAATTGGAAGAGTGGACGACTGAAGGTCTTGATATTGTGAGTAGAGATGTTGATGCTAATCGATTGACCTACACGATTACGCAACCAGGCGAGTTTGCGGTATTCGGCCAGGCAGAAGAGCAAATATCTGACACGCGTTTGTATCTTCCACTTTTAGCCACTAACTAAGCGTATTGAATGTATTAGGGAGCACTCACGATTGGGTATGTGATTTTGATTGCATAATGAGTGCTCCAACATATTTTTGCAATTTCTGAAACGCGCAAACATAGAGTTAGTCTTTCTTATACACCTCCGATATCATGTTTCTGATGTAAAGAATGTTTCTTTCGCTCTCCTTATACAGCTAACGATGAGCCACATCAAAACTGGTATACCATAGAGATACAACAGTGCCTCTATCGCTACACGCTCATCACCCACTGGCTGAGATAAAAAGGGGTTATAGGAAAGGTATCGAACTGGAATAGATGACCCGACTGGATAGCGATCAAAAGTAGCTTTGGTCACAACTACATTTTCTTTCACGATAGTACAAGTCGTTTCATCGATAGGAACATCATAAGCATATTCGATACGATGCTGATAGATTGGTATAGCACTATTGCCGCGATAGTGATCGATGACACGTGCCTGGGTTTCCTGTCCGGTAAAACGAATGACATATATTTCCATGACACCGCCAATTGGGGCAAGCAGGATGCACAATATCAACCACCATATGAATGGGAAGAAGAGAGTACTCAAACATCCGTCGTACACCATATCATCATCATCCCAGTTGGCGAGTACGGAAATAACCATCAGCACAGCCGCCAATGCCGCAACAGCTATCAGCGAAACAACTTCGATGGCAGCCCGTGGTTCACACATTGATGCCTCCCCTCTAAAGCATCTCTAGAAGATAACCATACGACTCACAGAGTAAAAAGCGGAGTTATCTTCACTTTCTGGACATCTGCTACAAGTATATACGGAAAACGACGCTATTCGTTGCACATCGCTATGCATCAATGCGGTAGGTGGTATCGCCTAATCGCGATGGGGAGTAGTGGGTAGGTCTTTATGAGATGAATATAATGCCGATGTTGTATCTGTTGCTGCAAAGCGTGCATGCCGCAAATACCAGGCATTGGCCAGACCAAAAGCGCCACCCCCTGCACCAATAACCAGTGCTGTGACAAAGTGATTGGGCTGAAGCGGGGCTACAATCATAAGCGCGAGGAAGAGGTAGCCGAGTGCGCTGCTCAGGCTCCAAAATGCAGCCTGGTAGAGGTATTCACGCCGGGAGAAACTGTGTTGCTTGGTCTGGCTGCGTGGCCAGAACACCTTGAGTTTATCGTATTCCCAGCACAGCAGATAGATGCTAGCAAGGAGCATCAGACTGGTGATAACGGTCGTTCCAGCAAAACTCATCGAGTAGGTAATAATGACAATATTGAGGGCAATTGGAAAGTAGCAGAGCGCGCCAAGTGCCGCGGTGCGAGGGATCAGGAGCAGCACTGCGGCGAGTACCTGTGCCATCCCCAGAAAGTTGTAGTAAAACCCGGACTGATAGAGCGCATCGAAGAAGTAGCCAATGCTCGTTTCGGTGCTCAGTTGTGTAAATGGCGCTCCCAGCATTTTGGTTAGTCCTGAGGGTATGTAACCAATAGCCAGAAGGAGTCGTGTCATCACGGTGTAGCGTTGCAGCAACGGCTTCCGAATAGCCCAGTCGTGCAGGTGATCAAGTCGTGCCTCAATGTTCATACTGTTCTCCAATCTGCCACCTATCTGTAGAGGTAACGTGCACCAACTGCATTTTTTGTCTACTTATGTAACACCGCTGGAACCGTGGATGTGACTTGGTGAATGGTACAATACAGCTATGGTATTCCCACTGATACAGACGAAGCTCTTTATTCCTGTGGCGCAGCCAAGTGCAGTTGCTCGCCCACATCTGTTGGAGCAAATTCAGGCGGGGGTGCAGGGCAAATTGACGCTGGTGTCTGCTCCGGCAGGCTATGGGAAGACCAGTCTGGTCGCAGCGTGGGCCGCTCAGGTGGATCATCCAGTGGCATGGGTTTCGCTTGACCCCGCCGACAATGAGCCACGGCGTTTCCTGGCCTATCTGATTGCCGCCATCCAGCGAGGTAATCCTTCCATCGGCGTGCTGGCTGATGAAGTATTACGGGGTGCTCAAACAGCTGATCCGGCCACTATCATTACTCTTTTACTGAATGATCTCACAGCGTGTGAGCAGCAATGGGTGGTGGTGTTAGATGATTATCATCTGATCAGCACTGATGCGATTCATCAGGCAATGGAGCTATGGCTGGCCCATGCACCAGCACATGTGCATCTGATGGTGCTTACACGTAGCGATCCGCCTTTCAGATTGCCGATGTTACGTGTCCGACAACAGTTGAACGAGGTACGGACACCAGCACTACAATTTTCATTGGGCGAGACGCAGCGTTTGTTGGGTGAGATTGAGTCAGCCACACTTGATCAGTTGCATACGCAAACAGAGGGTTGGGTGGCTGCATTGCAACTGGCTGCTATCTCCTTTGAGCAGACAACCGCACCGTTGCAGGTGAGTGGGCGTCATCGTTATGTGGTGGATTATCTGGTGGATGAGGTGCTGAATGGCCTGCCGGATAGGACGCGTGAGTTTTTATTTCAAACCTGTTTTTTGCAACGATTTTCGTCTGAGCTGTGTGATGCGGTGACAGAACGTACTGATAGCCAATTGATGCTCAATGAACTCGAACAGGCAAATCTCTTTTTGATCCCGTTGGACACAGAACGGCAGTGGTTTCGCTATCACCATCTCTTTGCTGAGTTCCTCCAGACCCGTGATGAGCATTTGCACACGAGCCGCTATCAACGTGCGGCTCATTGGTGTCTGGAGCATGAGTGGTACGATGAAGCGATGCTCTATGCACAGATGGCGGAGGATTGGGAAATCGCTCGACGTATCCTGGCACAAACCTATGACTCGCTTATGATGCATGGGCAGATTGCTACCATCCAAGAATGGCTATCAGTTTTTCCAGAAGCGTTTGTGGTTGCTGATTATGATTTATCGGTGTGTCAGGCGTGGGCATCCTTTTTTCGTGGTGATGTTACACACGCCCATCATTGGTTGTCTGTTGCGATAAGCCATAACACGAACGCATCTTTGCCGGGTGAGTTGATTAGTTTGCAGGCATTTCTTACCATCGACTCAGGCCATCTGACCAGTGCCTATGAGTTAGTCCAGCATGCCCTTGCCTGTGTCCCTGACGATGACCAATTGCGTGGCATATTGATGTTAAATCTGGCTCAGATAGAATGGAATCTGGGTCGTCTGGATGCGGCGCTCCTGGCATGTGAACAAGGAGTGCACCTTTGTCGGCAGCAACACAATCTATTTGGTGTGGCCAATGTCCTGAGTACTTGGCAACAACTGTTAATGATTGCTGGTCAACGCACACGTCTCGTACAACTAGCCCAACAGTCACTTGAGTGGTTTGCCCCTCATTCTGTTTTGCATTATGCACCACTACTTGGCTCAGGTTTTGCGGCATATATGCATAATGATTTGGTCTCTGCTCGCCAGTCTACAGTTGAGGCGATTCGTCTGAGCACCCTACTGGGTGATCAAAATAGCCTGATGACAGAGAGTCTATTGTTGGCCCAGATTGAAATGGCAGAAGGTATGTCGACAACTGCTATTCAGCGTATCAATACGTTGCTAGAACAGGTGAGTTATCCACTTACACATACCTTTTTGACAGCAATACGGGCTGGTTTTTTTCTACGGGTTGGCAATGTACATTCGGCTACGGTCTGGGCACAGCAAACTGGTTTTTCGGTTGAAACAGTACCTCACCAGGCCATAGTGTTAGAACTTATGACCTTTGTTCGTGTGTTACTGGTGCAGCGACAGTTCGATGAGGCGTTGGTACTACTTGATAGGTTGGTTACACAAGCCCGAGAGTCTGGTCATATGATCGCACTTATTGGTTCGTACTGTTTGCTGGCACGGGTACATTATGCCTTAGGGGATCAGCAACAGGCGACAGCGATGCTCCATCGTGCGGTACAACTGGCTGCCCCAGAGCAATTGGTGCACGTTTTTCTGGATGAAGACGTTGGCTTACAAACACTGCTTCCTTTTGTCCGCGATACGGCCCCTACTTTTGTTGATCTGCTGATCGAACCTGTAACTGATCTACGTGAAGCACTTACCGACCGAGAGCGAGAGATACTGCAATTGATTGCTACGGGTCTTTCCAACAGCGAAATTGCCCAACGACTTGTGGTGAGCGTTGGCACCGTCAAAACGCATAGCCACCACATCTATAGTAAACTGGGCGTGCGTAATCGGGTTGAGGCAGTCGACCGTGCGCGCCAACTCAACCTTCTCGACTAAACCCCTTCCACTCTAAAAATCAACCATCGTTAGATGCGCTAACCACGGGTTTAGCCCTACTCTATCAATAACTATTAGCACACCTGATTAGGTGAAGTAATTGATGGAGATACAGATGAAACGTACCGTACATCCATTGTGGTATTTGGCTCTTGCTACAGGTCTTACCCTTTTTACATTCGGACAGTGGGATACTCCGCTCGCAAACTGGCTCCTTCCGCTCTTTCTGCTGCGCTTTTTGCGGCAATACCATTCGCGTTGGGCGATAGTATTGGCTTGGGTGGCAACCAGTGTCACTACCTATGTTGTGTCAATGGGGATGTATCCGCTGCCTGTGCCGTTTGATCTCATCCTTGTGATTGTTACAGGGTTGATTGCTCTGTTACCCTATTGTGCTGATCGGTGGCTTCATCATCGTATTCCTGGGTTTGCGAGTACGCTGATATTCCCAACTGCGCTTGTCACACTAGGTTACTTTGACACACTCACCAGCCCATATGGTTCGTGGGGCAATATCGCATACACCCAGATCGATGTGCCATGGATCGCTCAATTGGCATCGCTTTCCGGTATGTGGGGTATTACTTTCCTCATTGGTTGGACGGCTAGTACGGCTAATTGGCTCTGGGAAAGGCAGTTCACGCGTCGTCAGTTGTACCGCTGGTCGCTTGTTTATGCCAGTGTTATGATTCTTGTCCTATTGCATGGCTGGATACGATTAATGTTTGTGCCAAGTGAGACTCCTACCGCACAGATCGCTACTGTGGTGCCAAGTACAAAGCGTATGTTTGGCATGCTTCCGGGGGATGGTGTGGTGCAAAAGTTGCTTGCTGGAACAACACTCTCAGATAATGAGGAACAGATAGTACGCGAGTCTTTTCAAGAACTGGCTGCTGAACTATTTCTTCAGAGTGCTGAGGCTGCGCAAGACGGTGCTCAGATTATTCTATGGCCAGAAGCAGTCATCTGGACACTAGGTTTTGACCGGGATGTGCTCATTGCTCAGGGACAGGCATTTGCACAAGAACATCAGGTAACACTTGGCATCGGTGTTGCGACCTTTCATCCTGGATCACAACACAACAATCAGCTTGTCTTGCTCCAGCCTGGTGGTGAAATTGCCTGGGTCTATGACAAAGCGAATCTCGTGCCTGTTGTCGAAGAGGGCATCTTTGCTGCAGGCGATGGTGTGATTCCGGTGATCGCAACTGAGCATGGCAATATTGGCGGTGTGATTTGCTACGATCTTGACCATCACGATTTTATACGACAGGCCAGTGCATCCAACGTGGATATGTTGCTTGCTCCTGTCGGTGATTGGGTCGGTATTGCCAAGATACATAACGACATGGCGCGTATGCGTGCGATTGAGAATGGCATCACAGTTGTGCGAGCGACACGCGGCGGTTACTCAACAGTGATTGCCCCGACAGGCGCGGTGCTTGCGCTTGACGATAATGCGGATGTTCATTTTGATGGGACATTTGTCGAATCATCATCTCCGGTTGGGATCAGTGTGTTACAGGCGGAGATGCCTACCCAGCGCATGGAGACATTGTACGGTGTTATTGGTGATGTGTTTGCGTGGGCAAGTGTGGCAGTGTTTGCCGGGCTCGTGGTTCGTGGCATTATGCACCGTCGACAAGCGTCGAAGCTTGTTCCTCAACCTGATGGTGCGGTGCCGGTATGAGTTCTGCGTGAGTCAATCCTTAGTGTATCTCAGCGATCTAGTAGAGCTTCCTACAGATCGCTGAGATACTCCTACGAGTTGCTTCTTTACTTTCCATACTGAAATTATTTGCTGAGAAGTTGTACGTTTCGTTAGAGTTTTTGCGTATGGCGAGATGTATCCCATTTCTTCAGAGATAGTGATGCTTTTGGGTGACAATTAGAGAGATGGTCGTTATAACTGATCAGGTGGAGAAGAAAACGATGGGAGAGATGGGTGTCAATGCTGTACAGTAGCCAGTTTGTCGGGGAGGAGAAAATGCATAACAATCAGGCATCGCTATCTATACTGATGTCGGGGTAAGTTTGCTAAGAATACGGTGGATTGTCGTGATAAGTTGTTGCGAACTGGCTGGTTTTGTCAAAAATGCATCAACGGAGAGTTCCTGAACAACAGTATAATCACGTTGTAGCGGGCTGGCAGTGAGTACTATGATTGGCATTTGTGCATAACATGGTGTGCTACGCAGTGTTCGGATGAGCGCGATACCATCCATTTCGGGCATTCTTAAATCTGCAATGAGCAGGTCTGGCTGATGTTCTGCCAAACATGCTAATGCTGAATGCCCATTTGAGGCAATGCGTACATTGTATCCTTCGTGTTGCAATACACGACGAACAAGATGCTGTGTGGTATGTGAGTCATCAACAACAAGGATTGTTTTCATCTATCATCCTCCAGAACTGCGTAATGATTGTCGATTATTGTTTTGAAAACGTATTATGCTAAGGAACTGTCGTTAAAGGTTTAGATGTTGCCTGTATCGCACAAGAGTTGTTATATAGTTACTGACAATCGTAGCAAGCAAAGAGAGAAAAGGAAGCATCGTATTTATACGAATTTATACCGTTTTTGCGTTGTGTTTGCGGTTTTTTGTTCCTATAATCTTGCTGTACAAACCTGCACAATCAGGAAACATGTGAGTCTTGCTATGTACGTTTGAATCTGAGTAAAGACATAATTGATGGAGATTTCTAGTCGAATGGGTAGTCAGCATAGCAACGACAACAGGTCATCGTGTGACCATGCTTTTTGCAGGCGTCTGGTGATGTCACGAAGACAACCAAAGCGTGGTTACCTTCGTGACTTAGTGTTTCATTTAATCGTATGAGGCAACAGCAACACTATGTTCGGACTCTCCGTTAACATAAAACTGTACATCGCTTGGCGTTGCACGTGTGACGGTTTGGAGGGCCATACATGCCTGTGCACACCAGCCCACAAAATCGGACAGTTTATCGGGTGGTTCGGAACTTTTGATCAACAAATGTAGTTCTGCACTTTCACCCTGTCCAAAAACATCTCTGGGATGTATTCCGCCCAGATCAAGCGTGGTAGAGAAAGCGGAACGTTGCTCAAGGCGTACACTGTCCAGCTTGATATCCAGTTGTTTTGCCAGCATCTCAACGTGCGACATCAGGCAGAGTCCCAGGCCAGCAGCAAAATACATAAGTGGAGAAGGGGCTGTTCCTCGCCCCCCGACTGCTGTTCCTTCGTCCGAGATAAGTTCCCATGTTCCGCCATTGGGGACATTTGAGAAAATAGTGGCCTTTTTCAGGTGTTTTCCTTCTGGCAACGACTCCACATTCACATGTGCGTGGAAAGCCATTCGGTCGCCCTCTTTGACTTTCTTCAGAGTTGGTTCGGGTAGGGTTTGTTGTGTCGGTTTTGTTGCAACCTTGCGTACTATTGTTTGTTCTGACATGTCCCATGCAACGTCGGTCGTCATTGTCTTATACTCCTGTCTAAATCAGTATTGTTATTACGGGTATCTATCAACTATTCATACTTTGGGCGGTCCATCGTAAAGGTGTCGCGGACAAATACGTACTCTGGTCCGCCAATGCGGGCAATCGGCTGCAATGTGTGAATGTCAATGTGATTGCGCTCATTCACGATGTCGTCACGTAAATGAAGCAACACAACTTCGCCCACTATCAGTGTTGCCCCCCCGAAGCCGCGCCCCACAGGCATTAGTCCATGTAAGCGACACTCCATGGCTACTGCTGCCTCAGCAATGCGTTCTGGTCTAACCTTCTCGCTTTCAACTGCTTCCAGTCCAGCCATTGCGAATTCGTCCATATCAGGTGGAAAATCGGTTGCAGTCACATTCATGGCTTCTCGTAGAGATTCGCTCACGATGTGAACCACAAATTCACCTGTGGTTTTGATATTACGCAAGGTGTCTTTGATGCCATCCGTTCGACCGGGACCAGGTGGTGCATTGTAAATCGAGACGCTTACTGTTGGCGGCACAATGCTGACACCATTGAAGAAACTAAAGGGTGCGAGATTGCGAACACCGTTGCGGTTCAGCGTCGACACCCAGCCAATCGGCCGAGGCACAATGACACCTGTCAATAGTTTGTATGCCTCGCGCATTTCTAAATCCTGTAGGTTGATCTGCATAATTGTTCCTTATTCCTACGTCATGAGGTGTTCGACAAACCATTCTCGTGCAACCGTGCTGGCTTTTTCAAACTGATCGACATACGATGTCCAATGTTCACCAGATATCAATACAAGTCTTTTGGGTTCCAATGCGTTGTTATATGCTTGTAGTGCCAGATCTGTGAGTGTGACGGTGTCTTGATCTGCCACAACCATTAGGAGTGGTTTGGGGCTGATCCGCTCAATATAGATGGCAGGTTCATAGTCACGTGCCCGTTCCATTGAGCGAATTGTCACCATGTTGTCCCACGTTTCTGGTCGGCTTTCTGGTTTTGAAAGGAAGGTCACCGCAGCGGGGCTGGTGTAGACGCCAGGTTGCCTGTCTTCGTTGGGAATAACATTGCGTGCTTCTGGTGCGGCACCGGCGAAGACGCGTTCACGGTCAGCTATGAGCATGTCGTTCATCCGTTGGATGCTATCTGGGCTGATGCGACGCTGGTAACTGGCGTATCCGCTGATCGTCGGGACTTGTGAGACCACACACGTGACGCGGGGATCGATGGCTCCTATTACAAGC
>JBCDFA010000267.1:0-10949 GCA_039178835.1 Chloroflexota bacterium | reverse complement strand
AACTGATAATCGAATCGGAGTTTTGTTACTTCAAGCCCGGTCAGGTCCCAAGTCTTCCAATATGCTGATTCATTCATACACTTACGTTTTTCCTAGCCGCATAACGCTGTTGCTGTTCATCTGCTGGTCGTGAAGCGGCCTGTCTGCTGTAAGCTATTGTTAGATGCGACAACGCAGTAAACATAGCCAGGCCCTCCTTATTTCTGAGGGGTGGTGAATTTGTCTTTGTTTAATACGAACTCGGCCAGTTTGTCTTCAGCATCCTTGCCTTGATCCCATCCTTCCAGAACATAGGTCCGCCACTCCTCCGGCGCAGCCCACCTATCCACATAGTGTTCCTTCTCCGTTCTTGCTAGTTTCGACCAGAACGGCAGCCAGACAAGCTTCAGCCAGACTTCACCAGAACCCTGCCTCCAGCCACTCCAAAAGGGTTCTGTTTTAGGATATTGTTCCCACGGGGGCAGAATATCTTTATACTGGACGGCCCTCAGTAGTCTAGAAATCTCCCGTTCGTCTAAAATGAATCTGAGGCGCTCAAAATGCCAGTTTTCGAGCAGCGCATGTTCGGATGCGTTGAGCTTCCACAACAATGCTGTCACTGTGTTTTTGATAGCGTCAATCAGCTTCTCATTCTGCGGATTAACGTTGTCAAGCGCCAACAGCAGCGGGCTAATCGCATCAGGCTCTGCCCAATTACATTTTTCCAATTTCTCCTCTGCCCACTGCTCTATCCAGCCAGCAACCAGCACGAAAGCGAGACTAGCAAAAAAGATAATGACCAACGCAACTGAATAAGTAGTGATCGGGTAATATGTGAAGCGGAGTATAAGAACTATTATACCAACAATACATGACAATACCGAACTGACCCAAAACAGCTTTCGGCTGAATTTGACAAGAACGACTGCACCAAAGAGTTTCTTCACCACGGGGTGAGTTTGAGGCTGCTTGTTCATAGCAAAGGATAAAATTGAAATTGGCAATCGGGTAATTCACATAAGCAGTATGCCACGATCTATGAAAGAAACATCTCACTAACAAGCGTATAGAAAGGTTCTGTAATGACGCCATTCCAAAGACGCCGGCTTGATCAAGTACGCCAGACTTTGCGACGCAAACACGATACGATGCGGACGGAAGAAGCTACTGTTACCTTGACGTTAATCCGCGACCAGATCGTATGATCTGGTCAGCGGCTGCTGTGCCTACCTAACAGGCTCTGGTATTCAGGTTGTCATATGTGTACTTTTTATGATGTAAGCAAGGACCTGAACCATTTTGCGCTATCCTTTGGAATGCGCTTCTGTGTCTCATAATCCACATACACAATACCAAAGCGTTTGGTATAGCCAAACGCCCACTCAAAGTTGTCCATCAGGCTCCACGCAAAGTACCCACGGACATCGACTCCCTGCTGCATCGCCGCTTGTACAGCCTCGAGATGTGTGGTGTAGTAGTGGGTGCGGGCCTGATCATGAACCTCATTCCCATCAAGTTGATCTGGGTATGCTGCGCCGTTTTCCGTAATGTACACTGGTGGGAGGGTGTAGTCATTGTGGAGTTGGACTAGCAGGTTTGTCAGTCCTTCGGGAAAGACTTCCCAGCCCATGTCAGTGTATTCGGCATCCTCCAGACGGATGTGTCGTCTGTGGGGCCATGGTGCCGACTCATCGTAGGCCACAATGCCACGGCTGTAGTAGTTTATTCCCAAGAAGTCAAGGGGGGTGTTCATGGTTGCCAGATCGCCATCCTGTGTCTGTGGTACCTGCTCGCCATATGCTGCCCAGGCATCCTCTGGATAGGTACCAAGAAGCAGCGGCTCAAGATACCAGCGGTTCACAAAGCCATTGATTTGTTGTGCAATAGCTGCGTCTTCGGCAGAGTTGCTATTGGGATACGTTGGTGTCAGGTTGACGACAATACCATGTTGTGCGTTTGGTGCATTGGCACGCATCACAGGTAACGCAGCACCGTGAGCCAAAAGCAGATGGTGGGCAGCCTGAAGCCCCATAACAACGTTGGTATGGCCTGGGGCATGTTCGCCATCGGTATAGCCAAGATATGCGCTACACCATGGCTCATTGAGCGTGGCATAGGCTTTGACTCGATCCCCCAACCGTCGTGTGACAACATCGGCATATTGGACAAATGCGTCGACAATCTCTCGTGAAACCCAACCGCCCTGATCTTCGAGTGCTTGTGGCAGATCCCAGTGGTAGAGCGTACAGAAAGGTTGCATACCGCGTTTCAGCAATCCGTCAACCAGACGGTCGTAGAAATCAAGCCCCTTTTGATTGACCGTGCCTGTGCCGGTTGGTAAGATGCGCGGCCATGCGACACTGAAACGGTATGCTTTGAAGCCAAGGCTCTGAATGAGATCAAGATCTTGCTCCCAGAGATGATAGTGATCGCAGGCAATTGCACCATTCGTCTGATCGCTAATCTTCCCTGGTGTAGCACAGAATGTATCCCAGATCGATGGACCACGTCCATCCTCGGTGACGGCACCCTCAATCTGGTAACTTGATGTTGCAACACCCCATACAAACGAGGACGGAAAAGAGAGTTGGTGGTTCATGATTTGTGTGGCTTTCTTGTATTACGTTTATGGCTTGGAAAAGAAATGTGTGGATTAATTGTCAGTTGTACTGTTGTCACAGAAAAGGAGGTGGCATACTGCCCGATATCGCTGACATCAAGATGTGTGGAGCTTTTTTGTACGTTAATGGGTACTCCAGCATTTAAGGGTGTGAGTTCCCACATACTTCGCATATCAACCTCCTCAGTGAGATAACTAAAAGCTATATATTTTATGATGTTTTATAAGTAAAACCCTCTCTATTGTAACATAAAATGTGAAAGCGTTTGCATAATAAAGGGCTACCTCCCTTTTTCATAGGATGTAAGAGCCATGCCCTGTGGAAAGGCATGGCTGTTGTATGCTCTATCTGGTGTGTTGATGGGCTAGTTATATTCTCGTGGTTTGTTCGTTACGAAGCTGTTTGAGCATACGCCGAGCGATCACCATACGGTGCACTTCCGAAGGTCCGTCGTAGATGCGGAATGCGCGAGCCTCGCGGTAGATGTTGGCGATTGGTAGATCTTCTGAGATGCCCAGCGAGCCGCAGATCTGAAGTGCTCGGTCGATGACGCGGTTGATCGCCTCTGAGACAAACACTTTACACATCGCAGCTTCGTTGCGGGCCTCGCCCCCTTGAGCGATCAGCCAGGATGCCTGGAGCGTCATCATACGTGCGGCATGCAATTCGATGGCCGAGTCGGCCAGCATCCACTGTAAGCCCTCATGTTGGGCTAGCCGTACACCAAAAGCTTCGCGTTCAACCATGTATGCCCCGGCGACATCCAGCGTCCGCTGGGCGGCTCCGATCCAGCGCATGCAATGTGTCAGACGGGCGGGACCGAGACGAACCTGGGCAAATTTGAAGCCTTTACCTACTTCACCAAGCACACGATCTTCTGGGATGGTACAGTTTTCAAACATTAGCTCACAGTGTCCGCCTGGCGCAGGTATGGTCAGCCCTTCGATGCGTCGAATCATCTCGAGACCAGGTGTTCCCGCATCAATCAGAAACAGCGTACAGCCCTCGGTGGCCGGGACATCTGGGTTGGTTCGCGCCATGACGATAAAGAAAGCTGCTCCATCAGCGCCGGTTGCATACGACTTGTGCCCGTTGATTACCCAGTGGTCGGGGCGTTTTTCGGCGTGTGTGCGGATCATGGTCGGGTCTGATCCGGCGCCAGGGGCTGGCTCGGTCATGGCGAAACACGAGCGAGTGTTGCCTTCGATAAGGGGATGCAGATAGCGTTCTTTTTGTTCTTCCGTTCCGATATGGTGTAAAAGGTGCATGTTGCCCTCATCGGGTGCGGAGCAGTTGAGGGCGAGTGGCCCAAGGAGGCTATAGCCAGCCGCCTCGAATACCGGACAGCATTCCAGCAAATCTAATCCCAGCCCACCATGCTCAACTGGAATCTGTGGGTTGTAAATTCCGGCTTCACGTGCTTTGGCCCGCACTGCCGCAAGTTGTTCTGGTGAGAGACCGTCTTCGTGGTGCGCCTGTTTCTCAAGGGGGATAACCTCATCACGGATAAAGGCTTTGACGCGCTCAGTGAGTGCGACGGTGCGCTCTGGAATGGTAAAGTCCATCAGGGAAGCTCCTTTGCTATTGACCTCTTGTCTGTGCAGCGAGAAAATATCGTTCCATGGTCGTTAATGATAGTCCTGTTTTGATAGGATTGTAGGGCGTATAGTTGAGTAGCCGCAGAATGCCGTACCCCTGTTCATCGACATCGATAATATTGATACAGGCTGGGTCTTGCTCAACATGGCCGAGAAAGTCGAGTTGTGCGCCGAACACATCGGCAAGAATGACGCGATTGGTGGCACCATGCGCTACCAGCAGCAGGCCGCTCCAGTTTGAGTCAGCGAGAATAGCACGAAACGCCTCTACAATACGCTCGCGGAACGCGCCAAACGTTTCACCAAGCAAGAATTGATCGTCTGGCTGGATTGGTTGAGTGAATGCCTGTGCCAGCATGGTCCGCATGTCTTTCTGCGACATGTTGGACATATGAACGATGTTGTCGGCACGTATCTCCTGGAGATCTGGAACCGTTTGTACTGACAGGTCGCGTGGTCCAAGCACAATACGGAGGGTGTCATCGGTGCGTACTAGCCCGGTGGAAACAGCGGCATCAAAGGGGGCATCGCTTAAGACCTGTGCGGCAGCCTGGGCCTGAGATTGGCCGTCTTCAGTGAGTTGTGCCAGGTCAGGTGTCACAGGCTGTCCCTCTCGAAAATAGCTCACTTCGCCATGCCGCATCAACACAATGCGTCGACGTTGGGGGAATGGTTGCACATCCGACGTTTCCGATGTATCTTGGTAGCTATTAATTGACACAGAAAACCCCTTCTTGTTTGTATCGTTGTTGTTTCATTGAACAACTGGCTGTTTTGTTGAATTGTAAAGGCTGGTTATTGATGTCTATCAGTATAGACGATCTTCGCACACATTTGACAACATTTATCGCTGGAAAAGTTGATTCCCCAGTGCGTATAACAGCACTGCAGCCAATCCCCGGTGGTGCGTCACGTGAGACATGGGCACTGGACATTGAAGTGGAGTCGGGGGCATTGGTAGGGCCACACGCGCTCATACTCCGTATGGATCAGGCAACGAGTATGAATCCTGAGGCGCTCGAACGGAGCGAAGAGTTTGCCCTTCTGCGAGTTGCTTACGAGGCAGGCGTGAAAGCGCCGCGACCACGCTGGCTCGATGGGACCGGGGCAGTGTTAGGTCGACCATTTCTGCTGATGGATCGTGTTGAGGGTGAGTCAATCGGTCCACGAGTGGTGCGTCGCCCTGAGTTTGCTCAAGCTCGAGAGCATCTCCCACAACAGATGGCTGAACAGTTAGCTCGCATCCACACTATCGATCCAATGACATCCGAACTTGGTTTTCTTCCGCATCCAGCCAAAGGCTACTCGCCAGCGCGCCATGCGATTGATGGTGTGCGGGAGCAGCTTGACCAAATCGGTATTCAGCGTCCGGCGCTGGAGTTTGGGCTACGCTGGTTAGAACAGCATGTCCCGCAGCATGAGGAGCATATCCTCATTCATGGCGATTTTCGGATCGGCAATATCATCATCGGCTCTGATGAACTGTGTGCCGTGATCGATTGGGAATTTGCTCATATTGGTGATCCTCATGAGGATCTCGCGTGGCCGTGTGTGCGCGATTGGCGCTTTGGAAACGATGCTTTGCGCGTTGGTGGTGTTGGCGATTTGGAGACTTATGTGGTGGCGTATGAAGCACTATCGGGGCGTATGGTTGATCGTACAGCGCTCCATTACTGGGAAGTGTTAGGCAATGTGCGCTGGGCCGCGACGTGCTATATCCAGGCAGATCGCCACCTTTCCGGGGCTGACCCGAGCATCGAGTTGGCGAGTCTGGGGCGACGTGGGGCAGAAATGGAGTTGGAATTTTTAACGCTGATTGGTGGATAGAGTTGCAGAGTTTCTCTGTCCACTATTGTGATATTGTGGTTCTTTTAAGAGCGCCTGCACTGCTGCTTGGAGATCGGCGGCAGGAGTCAGAACACTCAGATCAAGACCCAGGGCAATAATGGTTTGGGCGACTTCAGGCCGAACACCGATCAGTTGGACATGTGCACCTATCAGGCGAAGTGCTTCAGCCGTTTGTATAAGCAGCTCTGCCACGTGTGTGTCTACCACAGGCACGCCAGTGATATCGATTAAGACATGTTTAGCACTGGTCTGTTCAACGGTCTGAAGAACATTCTCTTGGAATGTCGTAGCACGTTTATCATCAATAGTGCCGATGAGCGGGGCAATAAGGACGCCCGGCAGCACGGGGATAACAGGAGCACTTAACTCCTGAATAGTGTTGAAAAGGGTTATTCGTTCGCGGTTGCTCGTCTCAAGATCATGAATGGTCTCCAGTAAACGTTCATGTTCTTGTTCCAACAATGTCTTCTGATTCTCCGTTTCCGTCACGTCACGTCCAAGGAGTAATGTTTGTATGTGGCGGTTTCGGTCATCAACGATAGGTGTGAGTGAAAAGGCGATGTGTTGACCGTCAATAGTTAGCGCAGGGAGACGATCTATAGTAGTTGCTGGAGAGGATTGTATAGAGGAATGCGTTGTGGATGAAGCACCCATACTTTCAAGTGTTTGCCTGATCGAATGGTTATCCTGAAAGCCCAGATGCATGGCTTGCGTATTGGTATACACAATATGACCATCGCAATTGTAGAGCACAATCGCGTCACGCATTGATTGTAGCGCCATGCCAATACCAGTTGCTCTGGGCGCAATCATTTGGCGTCGAATGATGACTTCGCATAAGGCGAGTAAGACCAACAGTTGTGGCCCTCCGATAATACCGATTTGTTGACCGGCAAAGGTGACAGGAGCAACTAAGAGTGATCCCAGAATAATGCTGGCCTGTTGTCTTTTTGTGCCTTTGTGTTGAACAATTGCTCCAATCAATAACCCTAGTGTTAACAGGAATGTGCTGGTGTCGGCAACTTGCAGCATGATGCTTGCTGCCCCCTGCATGAATTGTGATGAAGGAATATAACCGCCTGTATAATTCGGAGGTGCACCAGTTATGAACCATTGTTGGTTGCTTACCAGATCAAGGAACACGACACTATAAAGGATGAGCAACGTACCTGCAAGAGAGATGCTTATCGTTCGTGCCCAGGTTCGCTCACGATAAAAAACGGCCATAACGATAAGGGCAACACTGCCAAGAAAGCCACCTGCACGGGGAATAGTGAGTAAAACGGCCCCCACAGTAGCAATCATTGGATCTGTGGCGGTAATCATGAATTGATAACCAGTGATGCCAATGAATGTGGTAATCCCCAGCGTCACTATCAGCCAGCGCAATGTGAGCGGCGTCTCAGATCGTTGTACAGATCCGACGAGGTAGGAAGCGATCACAAGTTGAATGAGGATAGCAAGTTGTTGAATGATTAACACGGCTGCTCCCTACCGTTAGCCTCGACCTAATAATGTCGTTCAGTGTAGCACGTATGGTTATAGGCCATTGTGTGGTCAGGAGAGGTTCTTGATGTCAATTGGGAGTCAATATTGCTAAAAAGGTTGATGCTTCGTGTGGCTGTAGTATCAATATAATCTGAGAGATGTCTGGATGTTATTGAGCCGAGTTTGGTCTGGCACATACAATATGATTGAAATGTCGTGTTATATAGGGTTTGCTGTTAGACTATAACCACATATTCTGACTATGGGAAGTGGTTTCAACTCTATGAATGGATCTATGCTAGATGAGACATTTATGCCGCGTCCATCAGCGCATTGGAGCTACATCCGGGTTGGTGGTGGATATACGATTGTGAGCGATAGCGGAATGCGTTTGCTCGTTCGAGATGCCCGTCGCCCACACTACGCGAATGCACAGATCGACGACTATGGCTTCTCGCCAAAACCTCCGTTTGTGTGGCGGCCACCACTGCGTCTGACAGTGCGGGCACGGGCTTCAGAGGCGATTGCCGGAACAGCAGGCTTTGGTTTCTGGAACAACCCATTTTCGCCATTGGGTGGCCGCCCACGACTTCCGGCTGCCATCTGGTTTTTCTATGCGTCGCCGCCCTCGGATATGCCACTGGCTTTGGATGTACCAGGAAACGGATGGAAGGTCGCAAGTATTGATGCCACTCAGCCACGGGCATTGGCATGGGCGCCTTTGACGTTGCCTGTCCTCTTGCTCAACCGTCACCCGGCGCTCTATCGCCGTATCTGGCCAAGTGTACAACACGCGCTTCGCATTGCAGAGTCATCTATTTCCCCTCTCAATAATACATGGTGCACATATACACTTGATTGGTATGACGATTATGCGCGATTTGCTATTGATGATATGGTGGTATTCGAGACCGATTGTGCTCCACGTGGTCCGTTGGGGTTTGTTGCTTGGATTGATAGTCAGTGGGCGGTTGTGACTCCGTGGGGCCGTTTTGGGTGGGGCTTCTTGGATACAGCAACGCAGTGGCTCGATCTGCAACAGATTCATATTGAGCGACTCTAGATGATACAGACAGAAGAGGAAACGGCTGACGCAGGTCTGCGTATGATGTCAGCCGTCGTTGATACATTTGTTACTTGGTGTAGCCATTTGGGTGGGCGTTGTGCCACTCCCAAGCACTACTGACAATTTGTTCAAGCTCAGGGTAGCGTGGTTCCCATCCCAATTCTTTGCGAATGTTGGTTGATGAGGCGATCAACACAGCGGGATCGCCACGGCGTCGCGGGCCAATTTCGTGGGGTATGGCGTGTCCAGTGATGTTACGTGCCGTGTTAATCACTTCTAACACACTAAACCCATTGCCATTCCCCAGGTTGTACTTGCGGCTACCAATGTCTTGAATGCTTTCGAGCGCCAAGATATGGGCCTGGGCCAGATCGACGACATGCACGTAATCGCGTACACAGGTGCCATCGTTGGTCGGGTAGTCGTCGCCGAAAATGGTGACCTTTTCACGCTGACCAAGAGCGACCTGTAGCACAATAGGAATAAGATGGGTTTCTGGGTCGTGGTCCTCACCACGGTTTGGTGTGTCACCAGCAGCATTGAAGTAACGTAAGCAGGCGTAGCGCATCCCATAGATGCGCTCAAACCAGTGGAGCAGGCGCTCAAGAAAGAATTTGGACTCGCCATAGGGTGAACCAGGCACAATCCGATCATCTGGTTCGATAGGCATTGTTTGTGGATCATCAAACAGATTGGCTGTAGACGAAAGGATAAACCGTCCTACATCGTTTGCTGCTGCTTGCTCCAGAAGATTTGATCCCGCAATGACATTGTCCCGCAGGTACATCAAAGGGTATTGCATGCTCTCGCCTACCAGCGTGAATGAGGCAAAATGCATAATGCCCTCAATTCCTTTGTGTTGCTGAAAGACTCGCTTGACTGCATCGGCATTGCGCAGATCTCCCTCGACGAAGGCGGCATCAGGGTGAACAGCCTCGCGATGGCCTTGATAGAGATTATCGAAAACGACCACTTCGTGGCCTGCTTGCACCAATTCGGCTGCGGTGATACTGCCAATATAACCTGCACCACCTGTAACAAGAACTTTCACGTTGTAGACTCCTTTGACAAAAGTGTCGATGTCAGGTGCGTAGCATAGCATAGAAAAATGTCAAAGCAATGACAAATAGCTCGTGACTTTCTGACACCAGCGCTATTGTGTATGGCCATTTTGTGCGAGGGTGATCGCTCCGTGAAGATCGTTGACAGTTTGTATCTGTGGTAATGCAACACCTGAGTGTAGCAATGCCTGTGCAACCTCAGGACGGATGCCTGCGATGATAATCTGTGCTCCGAGGAGGCGTGCTGATCGAATCATCTCAAGAATGTCTTGTGCCACTTGTTCATCGATAAAGGGCAAGCCGGTAACATCGACAATAAGTTTTCGTGCTCGGGTGCGGGTGATTTCCTTTAATGAGCGTTGTTGTACGATATACAGTCTTTCCTTGTCAAGAAGTCCGATCAGTGGTACAACGAGTATCCCTTCACCAACAGGCAATACCGGCACGCTTATCTCACGGATGACTTCCCGCTGGTGGCGGTTTTCATCAAGCAAACGGGCTTGTTCCGCTGAACGTTGTTCAACTTCAACGAGTGCTTGTTGCAGGTCTGCGGTACGTTCGGTGACTTGTGTCTCAAGAACGACTTGGGCTTCTTGGAGACCTTGGTTGGCTGCCTGGCTTTGCGCCAGTGTCTCGCTCAAACGTCTATGAGATTGGACCATTGCAAGTATCACAAGCGCAGATGCCAGGGCAATGATGCCAATCAAGACGATATCAAGTACTTCTTCTGGAGGTGCAGGAAACAATGGCTCAAACAAGTTAATAACTGCGGTAGTGGTGATGACTACCAAGGATACGAGTGCAAGCAACCGGAATGTGCGTCCATTAACATACGAAAGTGCAATTGCCAAAGCCATTGGTGGTATCAGAATGAGCGCTGGCAATGCAAACGGCATGATTACCGCAAATGCAATGGCCAAACCAAGTAGGTTGGCACATATGAGTAGGACTGCTGTTTGGAGTTGTTGACGTTGGACACACGTCCAGGACAGGAAGAGTACTATCGTGTATATACCTGTTACAATGGCTTGTGGAAGTAAAAAGACTGCTGTATGGGGGACGACAATAAGAGTAGCAACCTGCAACACCAGAAGGATGATTGTTAAGGGAATAAGCCAACGTAAAAAGTGCTGTAATCTTCCGAGTTGAACGGCTTTATTGTCGAGAGGACGTACACTCATGGCGATCCTGGCTTAGGTATTTTCTAGTTACAACTTACTCATACGCCCATTAGCTATTTGAACAGGTCATGGTGTTCTTCTTTGTAAAAAGGAAGGTTCTGTTCTTT
>JBCDFA010000266.1:0-10955 GCA_039178835.1 Chloroflexota bacterium | reverse complement strand
TTCTTTTCAGGTCCGTCGTTTGCGTGCAGTCGATGTGGCAGCTTTGGCGCAGGCCATGTTCGATGCATCCTCCATCGTATTAGATCTGCGGCTGAATGGCGGTGGTTCGGGAAGCGCGGTGGTCGAACTGGCCAGCCTCTTTCTGCCACCTGAAGCTCCAGTATTGGAGGTACGGACTCGACATTGGCAACAGCAAAAGGAGCCTTTTATCATTCATGCGCTACCGGAGGAAGCCAATATCGATCATGATCTAGAGGTTGAACTACTACGTACACACCATTGGGTCGAGTACCGCACCAAATCCAGTGAGATAGCTGTTGGAAGGAATAAACATGTGGTGGTGCTTATTGACAAACAGTGTTACAGCAATGGTGAAACCTTTGCACGGTGTATGCAGGAATACGCCACAGCGACTCTGATAGGCAAACCAACAGCAGGCTATGTCGTGGCAGCCGACGAACACGACCTTGGACGCGGGTACATGGCTATCATTCCATTTGCTATGATGCTAAGTGGCCAGGGGACCAAGCTTGAAGGTGTTGGTGTACAGCCAGACATCGAAGCGGACTTTGCCGACCTTGATGCGGAACAGATCATCGACAGACTCCGCGAAATGAAGGTGCTGTGCAGGTCGCAAGATTAAGCAACTTTTCGGTAGCCCTACCCTGCACCTTGTGGTTTCACCCTACTCCTGTTTTCATCCGACAGAGCCTCGTACATCCGCTGTAGCATGCTCGCTGGATGGGCGTACATTTCTGGCAAAACGATGGTCTGGGCAAAGCCATCGTCAAAATATGTACGATAACCATACATTGGAGCAAGAACGCATATGTCATTTCACGCAGAGCTGGTAACGAATAACAACAACGTGCTTCCCCTGGTACTGCCTGATGGGGCAACCGGAGGCAAAGCGCTGTTGGCTTTCCTTGTACCACTTGAGTTGTTTTGTCAGGGAAAAGCGGAGGCAGAGGTACAGCACTGGTTTGCAGCACTCGAAAGCAAACAGACATTATGTCAAATAACAGAATCATTCTTACACAGTTGGTACGATGGGAACTGGCAGTATCAAGAAGATGACTATGGTCGATACCTCCAGGAGCACGTACACGATCCAATGACGGAAGCAACCTTTCGTGAGACTATTTGTACCCTCAACAGCCGTTGGAGCGCCACTCAACCATTGAGGGCAAGCGCTGAAGCATTGCTCCAACGACTGACCAGCGAAGACCGGACCGCAACGTGGTGGTATCATCCTCAAGCGACGCCACTAGAGTTGCAAGCCCTCATCGACACCATTGAGCGTGCAGAGAACAGCGGCGCGACATTGGTGCGGATATGCTTTATGTAATCCATCTTTTCTCTGAATACACTTGACTTCGAGTGCGCTCGAAGGTTTAGAATGAGCAGCGTATGAATAAACATTACAGCATTCGTGAAGCAGCAGAACGTACTGGTGTAACTGCACACACCCTGCGTTATTACGAGCAGATCGGACTCCTCAAACCGATACAACGCACCTCAAGCGGGTATCGATGTTACACGGACGACGATCTGGGCTGGGTCGATTTTCTCACGTGTCTGCGTGCAACGGGGATGTCTATACAAGGCATGCTGCAGTTTGTGCGCCTTGCACATACAGGTGAGCATACCGTTCCGACACGCTGTGATTTACTCGAAGATCATCGCGATGCGTTACATCAACGTATTCGAGAACTCCAGGAGTATTTGAGTGTGATCGATGCCAAAATCACTACATACCGGACTTTGACCCAGCAACGACTCGACTAGCTATCTTAGGAGCAAAACAGGATGGATTACACGAATTTGGGCAACACCCAGATGCAGGTGAGTACACTCTGTCTGGGGACCATGTACTTTGGAACACGCACAGCAGAAGAGACCGCCTACCAGTTGCTTGATCAGTATGTTGATGCGGGCGGAACGTTTCTCGATACCGCCAACTGTTATTCGTTCTGGTCCGACAACGGTATTGGAGACGAGAGTGAGGAGGTGCTTGGTCGCTGGATGCAAGCCCGCAACCATCGCCTGGATGTCGTTCTGGCCACTAAGGTAGGCTGTCGACCAACGTTTGTAGGCGCTGAGTTTCCTCGTCATGCACAACCATTGACCGCTGAAGTCATTATTCAGGATGTTGAACAGAGTCTTCGGCGCCTCCGTACCGATTACATCGATCTTTACTATGCTCATCGTGATGATCGGGCGATACCACTTGAGGAAACGCTGGAAGCATTTGCACGCCTGACTGAGGCTGGCAAGGTGCGTCAGATTGGTTGCAGCAATATCGCGATGTGGCGCATCCAGCGGGCTAAACAGATTGCACAAGCACATGGCTGGCCAGAGTACTGTTGTGCCCAGCTACGACATACACTGTTACGTATCAATCGCGATGCGGACACCGATATACAAGTGTTGGTGAATGATGAGCATCTGGAGTATGCTGCGACACAGCCAGATCTTACCTTGCTCGCCTACTCAGCATTGCTCTCAGGGGCCTATACACGCACAGATCGCCCGGTCCCATCGGAGTATCAGAGCCACGATACTGAAGCGCGTCTAGCCGTGCTCAAGTCTATTGCGGAGGAGGTGGGCGCGACACCGAATCAGGTGGTGCTGGCCTGGATGATGCAAGGCACTCCGGCAATCATACCGATTATTGCCGCCAGCACACCCGAGCAATTGCAAGAGAATCTCGACGCACGGCAGGTTATATTGAGTCCTGAGCAGTTGAAGGCACTAACCTATACGACCGGGTGAATGTAGTTCTGGGGAGAAGGACTGATATACATTATCGCAGGTACAGGTAGTGTTGATACTCTTCGTTGATGGTGCCGCTGGACAAATAGATGACAGCCAGATTCATAATCATCCGCGTTGTCTCGTCGTCCTCATGTATCATCGCCCTATTCAGGGCATCAATTGATTGCATGGCATAGCGTGGATATCGGGTAAACGCGACTGCAAGCGATACCCGACACTCAAATGATTTGCGGAGGTAGGGGTATAACAATGGGAGATGCGGTTCTATCGCCTGCTGGATACGGCGCTCCAGATAATGCTCGCGCTGCTCAGATGAGAAGTGGGGCCATTGCTCACGTATCGGAGCATACACATCCTCAGAAACACGTTCTGCAAAGGCGTGACCCGAACTGAGCATTGCGAGCAGATCGGCGACACGCTCCTTTTGATACACATTGTGTCCCTCCAACATCTCTACCAGAAAAGGCACTACTATCAATGAAACATCAGTCACCGTTCCGAGATGGCACACAGCATGTAATAGATCATACCAGGCTCGATATTGAACTGATGGAGAGCCCAACACCATCTTCCAGAGAAGCTCTGGAATATCGGTGGCTGAGCCAAATGAGGTTGTGTAACGAGACCAATCAATCGTATTGATAGTAACGAACATGGTCTGTAGCTTATCCATAATCGATCAGGATGCCTGCCATGTCGTAACTTACTTCTTCCCTCAGCCGCCTTGTAGCATCTTGCAGCGATTCATGCGCCATTACCTGGGATAGCACCGCATCAGATATGTAACGATATAAGCCACTTGTGCAAAGCAGGATACGATCCCCTTGATTCAGACTATGTTGCGACGCATCTACATCAATGGTTTCTGCTTCACCTAAAACTTGGTATACCTTATCCAGAGAGTGAGGATGTGTGTACAATTGCTCTTTGGTAATCTGAGCCAAACGCACAAGTCGCGCTGCAAGTGTGTGGTCTTCAGTCAGTCGCTGGAGCGATCCTTTTCGGTAGCGATAGACTCGACAATTACCAACGTGAGTTGTGTACAGAATACTATTGCAGGTGAGTACAGCAGCACAAACAATGGCGCCAGTCGTTCTACGCTGTTGATATAGCATTGCATTTGTCTGATGGAACGCACATTGTAGTTTCTGTAGACAATTAGCATTTGTATCTTGGTAGTAATACTGACAAATGGTATTTGCAACCGTTTGACATTGATAATTCACTTCAGTACGTGTATCAACATTGTCACAGACTACAAATAACCAACCCTGCTGCTCATTCCGTAAGGATGCGCCAGTTTGACAATAACTTCGACAGGATGTTTGTTGAGTCAGAACAAGATAATGAAGGGGGCTCATGATTTCCTCTCTGCCTCAATCACACATCTTAATAGGGAAGATCATCGTCTGGATCAGTGTACGAAAAGTCGTCGTTACGACGATATCTCCCGTTTTGTGCAGGCACAAAACCGATATTACGCTGAGATGTCATCGGGCTATGTGCATCTGCATACTTATAGATCTGACGGAGATCCTCAGCAATACGAGCTTTCACCATCTGAATCAGCTCAATCGTCAAAGGCTGACAACTACTCACGGCATAACTAATGCTACTTTGTGCCAGCTCCTTAATCTGTGCACCGGTAAGACCCGTTACCACCTGCATCAATGCTTCATCGGCAATCTCCAAATCCTCGGGGAAGTAGAGTCGCGCACAACGCAGGGCATGTGTATCGGTAAGTTCACCAATCTGATACACACGATCAATACGACCGGGTCGTTGCAGAATACGTGGCTCGATCCGCTCAGGGAAATTGGTCGTCATCAAGACAAAACTCCCCGCTCTATTCGAGGGCTGATTAATGCCATCGAGGAAGTTGAGCACATCACTGGATGCCTCATGCAACGTGCTATCTGCATCTTCAAGGACCGCTAGTGTTGCTTTCCCCTGGCGAGCTGCGATCTGGAGATGTGACGCGCACGCCTTGATGTCAGTGGAAAAAATGACCGGCATCGTCTCACTCAAATCACGTGCGAGTTCCATACACATCGAGGTCTTCCCAGTGCCGGGCGGACCTACGAGCAATGCTTTGCGCACCCCTGGTTGATCGTAGCGCGTAAATTGATCTACGTGTTCAAAGAAGAAAGCAATATCCGCCTTCAAGGTCTCGAATTCAGGATGAATGGCTGGGAAGGTCGCAATACGCTTAATTTTGGTGTAAACCGTCCCCTCATGAGGTGTCCAACGAACGTTCGCTATGCCCTTCGGAATAGCAGTTCGGCGTTTCTGCTCCGAGTAGACGAGCTTCAGCCAGTTGTGCCAGACGCCCTGCTCAGCCACGGTGACCTGGAAAATGTCATTAACGTCTCCCTCGCCTTCTACATAACGAGCGCAGTACAGAGAGCTCCCATCACTAAAGTGGATTTTGAATACGCCCAGTTGCGCCTCCAGGTCCATCTTGAAATGGCGTCGACGTATCATATCTGGATCAATATCAACCCACATAGGAATAACCATATCACTATCAATAGGTTGAATATCAACGACCGTGAATTTTGTGCGTCGTTTGCGGGCGCTGGCAGCCAGAAACAGGTAATTCGCGTTGCGATTGAACTCACAGTGTACCAGATCAGCATCAGGACGATCTGTCTTGTAGCGTTGAGTCAACTCTCGTGCAATGATGTCGCCTTTGGTATTCATTAGATCTCACATACTCCATCAACAGTTTGCTTATGATTGAGAATAATATAACACATATGTGTGACATTTAACGTCGCACGGTAGGAGTAGATGAGCTACATCTAGGAGGGGATGTTATGTCGCCGTAGCAGAGGCACAATCATGGCAGAAACCCCTCTCGCCGACAAGTAGATATCGTGTGGTTCGATGTGAGATGGGGCGGCTACACCTACGTTCGTAAACCCAACCTTCGCAAATATACCTTGTTCCCTAATACGACAGCATACTCAACATTTGTGTACGATGATGTCAGACCATGTGCGACAATAAACGCTATTGCTGCAACATAGAAGACCAAGTTATAGATCAAGAGCTTTCCTAAACAAATGATGAAGGTGTGCATGCTAGCAGATTACCAAAGATACCTGTGCGGCCCCCATATCACCCTCGCCATCCCATCTCAATCAAAATTAATCTCTGCCTCAGGGATTGCCTCAGCTTCATTTGTGCCTTGCTAGTAATTCCTGAAGCAGTGGTTCAAACAACTCCTGTCCACGCAATTGTTGACGCCACCGTGCAGGAATGGCATTCACACCATCACGTATACCGGCAATCCCGCCAGCCACACACGCCGTGGTATCCGTATCGTGGCCCAATGCAATAGCAGCCTTAACAACCTTCTCGTAGGTGCCAGCCTGTAATGCCAGCCGTGTAGAGTGCAAACAATCGACCACATAACCTGTTCCGGTGCCTTCAGGAGCAATATCAGGACGAACAAACTGCTCCAGTTCAGCATAGAATGGACCAGAATTACTATATATGGAACGAAGTTGCTGCACCGCATGCGCCCATGGGTCGGTCGCGCCTTGCAACGTCCATCGCGCCCAGAGACAGTACAAGGCACAACATACCTGTGATCGTGGGTGACCATGCGTGACAAGTGATTGTGTATGTGCGTCCTGCACCAGTTCTGCATCAGAACCCTGATGCCAGAGTGCTAGCGGCAACACACGCATAAGCGAACCATTCCCGTTAGCACGTTCGTGGTCTGGTCCAGCCGTTGCTGCTGGGTTGCCTTCTGCCAACACTCGCAGTGCCTGCGTGGTCTGAATACCCACATCAAACACATCATTGTCAACAGCCATATAGCCATTGGTATACCATTCCAGCATACGCTGGCCAAAATCATCAAGATCGAGTTGGTTACATGTAAGGAGTGATGCTAGGAGAACAAGCGCATGGGCCCCATCATCAGACCATGTGCCGGGTGGCACACGAAGATGAGCACGTTGAAAGCCCAATGGTGGCATCATCTCAATAGCGGAGTGTCGCGGCAGATTATGTGGTTCATGGAATTCGTAAGGTACCCCCAGCGCATCTCCAACCAGTAGACCCCAAATCCCTCCTGTTACACGTTCATCAATCGTAAGCATCCTATCCTCTCCTTATTCACACACATCATGGTGGTCAAACTAGTATGTCTATATAAAATGAAGGAAAGAGCGATCTGTACCCGACATCTACAAATGCGTTACATCCATGTGACTCGCCTTCGAACGCATCATCAATCTGCAAGATCTTTGGCGCTGATGACTTTGGTTGGCCGCACCCGTATGAGGACCTCCCCCTCTACCGCATTTCGGGCACCAAACTGGGCTGCCTGCTCTTCACCAACATAGCGTTGTGCAATATCGACCGAGTACGGCAATAATTCTGCGGGACTAAGTTCGTGGATTGTCGCAATACCCTCGATGGTCACAAACGAATAGGGGAATTGCTCCTCGTCAACAGCAATGGCCACCCGCGGCTCACGACGGATATTCTGCACTTTAACGGTCGTGTCTCCGGTCATGAAGATGAGATCTACCCCATCGAAAATAAACCATATCGGAACCGTGTGCGGACGGCCATCACTTCGTACCGTGGCGAGTTTTCCTGTACGAGTCCCTTCGCTAATAAAAGCGCGCCACTCTTCCTCTTGCATGCGTATCATTCACAACTCCTTTTACAGATTGTGTTCAAGAATCTCCTGTGCAATAGTCAATGTTCCTCCAGCATCCATGGTTTCGCCAGTATCGCCGTCTAACACAACTGCATCACTGAGAGAAGCTATGGCACCGGCCACATAGAGCGCACAACACAACTCCTGCAAATCATTGCTTGTCACCAGCGTAATGACCTTTGACTTATCCTGAAACGCTTTCTGCATACTCGACACATTATCATAAGTCCATCCAAACCCTGAGTCGTTGCCACTAAATGTCGCAGACCAGTAACCCGTGTAGGTGCGAGGATCGATTTGTGTATCAAGTACAATATCGACCTGCATCTCACGTAATTTTTGATTGACTGAGTTTACTTCGGGCAAATCACCATCATTAATGAATACGAAATTTTCGACTGACATAGTTGGCTCCTTTACGTATACATACATACCAGAGGCCATTGTCTACCGAAAAGATGGACATAACAAGAGACCCAAAATGACCAATTAGAAACAACCCCTTGACAATTTTTTATATGACAACACCTAGTTCGCGTTTCCATCCAAGCTTTTTCTCAATGGCAGCAATCATAACGCCGGCAACATCTTTTCCTGTTGCATTTTCGATACCCTCTAATCCAGGAGAAGAATTGACTTCTAACAACAACGGTCCTTTCCGTGATCGAATAATATCAACCCCGGCGACCTTCAAATCCATCACTCTTGCTGCTCTGATGGCCAATCTTTTTTCTTCTGCGGTTGTGGTAACCACAGACGCAGTACCACCTTGATGGAGGTTTGCACGGAACTCACCGGGTGCAGCTTCACGTTGGATTGAAGCAACGACTTTGCCATCCACGACAAAACATCGTAAATCCTTACCATCTGCTTCACGAATAAACTCTTGTACCAGCAAATTCGCACGCAGCGACTTAAAGGCATTGATAACACTCTCAGCCGCTTTACGTGTCTCGGCCAGTACTACACCTCGGCCCTGGGCTCCCTCCAGCAGTTTGACAATCAGCGGTGCCCCACCAACCATCTCAATAAGATCTCTGGTATCAATCGGAGAGTTAGCAAACCCAGTCGTAGGGATATCTAATCCATTATTGAACAGAAGTTGGAGCGAAAAGAGCTTATCTCTTGATTTGCTAATAGCCGCAGATGAATTCAACGTGTATACGCCAATGCTTTCAAATTGACGTGTGAGTGCACAGCCATAGAAGGTAATACTTGGACGAATGCGTGGAATAATGGCATCCAGTTCATTAAGAATACGTCCTCCACGAGAATAGATCTCGGGAGTGTTAGCATCTAATTTCATGTAGCAGTTTTTAATATTGAGGAACAACATATCGTGACCACGCTCTTCGCCTGCTTCCATAATTCTCTGGTTGCTGTATAGATTCGGATCACTGGCAAGAAGGCCTATCTTAAGTCCATTTTTAACTGTCTCAGGACTACCATACATGTCTTCGAGATCTTTTTTGCTCACTTCGCCAAAGCAAAAGCTCGCAGCCGGATCAACCAGCATTCGATCCACCATTGCCTCCCGCCCAAGCAACATACGAAACCCCATCGAGTCACGGTTAGCCAATGTGACTTCAATATCCCAGGACTCTGGACCAATTTTGACAGGGACACGAATAACAAAGCGTTTGTCACTCACACCACTTGAGCTTTTTACTGAACGACGATCCACAATTGGAGCCTCACATCGAATAATGACACGGCGACTATTTTGCACTGGATGGACTTCAAAACTGACCCACGTTTTTCCATTTCGTGTAAAGCTCTGCACATTGAACGCATGAAGTGATGAGGTTTTTGCACCAGAATCCACCCGAGCTTTGATCGCTGGAATACCTAAGCTCGGCAACCCACACCATTCCTCACTCCCGACGATCATTTTGGAACCGTTTGATGACATGACGTCTCTCACTTTGCTACTAATGCGAGTATCTACAACACTAATCCACTTTATATGGACCAACAGCTTCTATTGTATTGTCTATGATACCAAAAACATAACATCAAGATTTTCACCAGCGGATCTAACTCTGCAGCCGTCCATCACGTTTTTGTTCAACTCATTGTCTCAATGCCATTATCATATCGACAGCAGGAAATAAGCTTTTTCTTATCTTAAATGCAGGAAAATACAAATAGGGTGGTGCGAAATGTCATAGTGATGAGTATCAACAGCCTCAAATGAAGTCGCAGATCGGGCAGAAGATATCCACCAAGAATCAAATACCTGCACATCGCGACACATCTTATGAGCCAAAAAAATCATCAGTTCCAGGATGTTTGGAAGACTAACAATGGAGATTTGTGGTTTCCGTATATGCCATGGCCACCACATGAAGATTCTACCATCGTGTTTTTGAAGATAGAAGACCCGATCTATCCTTCTCTAAGATCATTCCTCGGAGTCTGAACGAGACGCATCATCCAGTTTGGTGGCATCATCGATTGGCTCAATCTCTCCATTGAGATGGCAGTGAAAATGTAAGTTTCGCTCAACAGTGCCACCCGCATCCTGGCTACACTGACGTGCCTGCCTAATGATCTCAGCCACACGTTTTGGTTGCATTGGTTGCAGTTGAAAGTGCTTCTCGCGCTGCTCTGGTGTCGCTGCGATAATCGGACCATATTGGAGCCATGGATCATCGAAACGATAGCGGACCAGTAACCAGGGAATCTTTTCTTCGGGAAACCACACTTTAAGGCATACCTGATTGAAAGAGATTTCGGTTACTCCCCAGATATAGGTTTGACCATCAACGACTATTTGGCGCGTTTTCTTTTTCATAGCATTGTTACCAAGTAAGGTGATTGTTCTTTGTTTTATATCTTAGTATAACTTACTCGTGAAATATATTGTTGATTAATTGTACACTAACTACTAATCTTCCTTCGTGGAAATAAACATCATTATCATTGATCAGGAACTCAAGTTGTCCCGACGAAGGTGCGACAAACGCACTCTGGATACCACAATAACGCCATGTTACCTCGGTTGAAATTTTACACAATAGGGCCCCCGTCGGAAACTCGACCACATGTTTATAGACATTCCCAAGAGGTATTCCCCAAAAACCACGCTCTACTCCCTGTGCATCAACATATCTGGTGAATGGCCCTATACTTATGTTTCCGCGAGCAAATATTGTCACTGATTGACCAGCCGTAACAGAGATAGCTGTCGTTACTCCGCCATCATAATCGTTTGCTGTATCAATCACAACAGTTGTACTATTTGAGACGTAGAGTGGTTCTGCAACAGGTGCCGGAGTTATTAATCCTATAAAAATCGCCATGGCCCCAAACAAGATGATTAAACCGAGTGAATCCACCCACACCGGAAGTTTCGAGCGGGTCGAGTCGGCCACAGGCAAAGACGCTTGGCTGAACGGATGTGTAGAAAGTATAGTTGCAAAATGTTCTTGTAGCACCTCATGAGCAAACAAATATCCATCACCAACATTGCGTAAAAGAAGACGAGAAG
>JBCDFA010000265.1:0-10963 GCA_039178835.1 Chloroflexota bacterium | reverse complement strand
TGCGAGAGGGCTGTTTCAGCAAAGATGGTATCTGCTCCAACCGCCAAACCTGAGAGTGCTACAACATTGTATGTCTGTGTCTTTTGGGTGTGTTCAAAAAGCGCCCGTAATGCCTGCTCAACAAAGCATATAGTCGTACTATCCCCCAGGTTTCGATGACCAGTCACAGCTACCCTGAATGAGTGTCTGTCAACCCTTGGTGGTCTCTGGGGGTCTGTTATAATGCTGGGCGCACACATGCAAACGCTACCTTTGTCTACACGAGTCGAAGGATGTTTCTGTGAGGACAACGACATCTTGTGTATTAGTACACCACAGATGTATACCAAAATATTTGAAAGCGCTGCTGAATTTTGTGCCTGATGACTTTCCACGTGGAAAGGATGCGATCAGCTAATGTTTGCTACCTGTGTATTTCTATCCTACTCTCGTAAAAATAGTAATTACGCCCGTACTCTCCATGATCGTTTGGAAGCCTCCCAGGTGACCGTCTGGTGGGATCAGGAGGAAGTGCCTGGGTCAGATTGGACGGAACAGTTGCTCATCTGGCTAGAGACTGCTCAGGCGGTCATTGTGGTTGTCGATCAGCATAGTGTTACCGCGCCTTCGGTCAAAAATGAGATTCTTCTGGCGCAAGATTATCAGCGAAGGGTCATTCCTGTATTACTTGAACAGGCACGTGGTGGTTTATGGGTCTTGATTCGATCTCTCCAGTGGATTGATGCCCGCGAGAATCGCGATCCTGTTCCTGATCTTCTGGAGGCGTTACAAGTGAATCAACGCACCGCTCAAAGTCTGATTGATGACACCTCCTGTTTGGATAATCAAGCACATCAGTTATTGCCGCCTCCCGCAGGGATGACGCGGGCACAAATAACGATTACCTTACCTGGTGATAGCAGCGATTTTGATGACCATGAACAGTTAAGCCTGATTCACATCATTGCACGCTTTGCCAAATTGCAACCTGAACAGATTAGGATAGTTCGAGTCGAGTCGGGCAGTATTCATGTAACGCTTGAATTACCAGAGTCGAGTGCTTGTTGGCTTATGACAATGTACGATCAACAAACATCTGTGGTTGATCTCCTCGACATACAATCAATTCGTGATTTGCACGTGCTCCCGACAGCACATGGTACTGGAGCAAAACTATCTGTTATCGGTCAACTTGCTGCCTGGTTCCAAAACCGCACACGTGCCCGCGCTCTTGCTCTGACTGGGACATTCGTTGCAGTGCTGTTAGTAATTATCTTATTCAATATCCTCCAAATGCCCTCACATCCAACAGATACTCCTGTTGCTATCGTCACTGAAGTGCAAGGGACCCTCGAAATGCAACGTGCTGACTGGGATGTTTTCACACCAATATCTGTTGGCACAAAGCTAGAAAACGGAGATCGCTTACAGTTAAATGCAGGTGCTCAAGCTAGTGTTGTCTGTACCGATGGAACGCGCATTGAGCTACAGCCAGGTATAAGAGAAATTCTGTGTTCACCGGATACTAACGAGTTACTCTTCAATATCGATCAGGCACAGTGGGCCAATACGGTTCTTAGTACAGGCAATAATGATGTCCCTCAGATTATTACGCCCCGTGCTACACTGTTGTTGACCACAACGCCCACCATTCGTTGGACAGCAGTGGATGGTGCGGAAACCTACACTGTGAAACTTCGCCGCGAGGGGGAGGATGTGTGGAGCGAAACGGTGGAGAACGCCACAACACTATCTTATCCGGTCGATCAGTCCCCTCTGGAGGTTGGTCCAATTTACCGATTTGTTATAACTGCTGACAATGGCTCCGAAGAAGTGGCTCAGGGGATCGGTACACAAGTGCTGGATATACCACAGGCTCAAATGGTTGAAATGGCCATCAGGCAGATTGATCAAATTGAAGCGGATGAGTCAACAACACGCATATTGTTGGCAAATGTGTATGCAAAACATGGTTTGTATGCTGCAACGCTAGAATTACTAACACCATCATTTGACACGGCTGACACAATGCATCAATCGACAGAATTCCAACTACTAGGGAACGTATATGTGGCAATTGGATTACCAAATCTGGCCATTGGTCCCTACATACAGGCGCTCGATATCGCTGAGGTATCAAACAATCGGCTTGGACAAGCACAGGCCAATCAGATGTTAGGAACAGTATACAGTCGACTCGGTGGCGAGAACAACCGCACCCAGGCCATAAAACACTATCACCAGGCACTACAATTCTATCAAGAAGTTGGAGACACCAATGCACAGACAGAATTACGCCAACGTATTGCCGATCTGGAATAAACCAGGATTGGTGATGCATCTTATTCTGTTACTGACGATCTTGCCACCAGTGTATGCATATGCTGCTCCCACCAGCAAGACTGATCCATCAGTACAATGCCAGGAAGGAATACAGTTAGCAGAAGAGGGACAGGGAGAGGCTGCGTTACCACTCCTCGAAGCGAGCATAGCCATCGTTGACCCAGCGACGTTTGATGACGCTGATCTGCTTATCGCATGTGCTTCAACCTTTGGATCTCTGTTATGGCAAGATAGCGAGATCGATGAGGCGATAGCTGCCTATCAGTTTGCGCTTCAGGTCAGTGAGCTATACCAGAACGACAGGAGCATTCTTACCGCACTCAACGATATTGGTCCGTTGTATATCGAACAGGGACAATACACCGTAGCACTGGATATTTTTCAGCGTGCACAAGACCTGGCCCGCCAACTCGATGATCTGCCAGGCGAAATGGTGGCCCTTTCTAATATGTACTTGATATTCCTGCAACAAAACCAGTGGCAACGGGCAATGGAAATGACCCAGCGTATGCAGCAGATCGGCCAGGAGATCAACCAAACAACGGGGGACCCCATCTACGAGGGTATTGGCATGCTCTTTACGATGCAGGCACTAGCAACACAATGGCGCTGCACAGAGGCACATGATGTTGGCGAACAGGCGTTAGCCCTTGCAGGTGATGACGAGCGATTTAATGTTGTAGGGACTGTGTTTTTCCAAAACGCGCAATGTGCGTTCATCGACGAGCGATATGATGAGGCTCTGGAACTTTATGAACAAGTGCTAGATATTAACCGTGCACGTGGCGAATACAATGACGAGATTGTGGTACTCGATGGTATGGCGACAATCTACAGAAGGCAACAACGCTATACGGAGGCATTGGATGTGCTACAACAGGCCCTGCAACGTGCACGTGCTATCGAGGATCGCTCCCTGGAAGAGACGATCCTTGGATCTATCGGCTGGGTCTATCACGATCAGAAACAGTACCAGGATGCGTTAGATGCCTACCAGCAAGCGTTGCACATTGCTCGTGAGCAGCAGGACCGTTTTGATGAAGCGACTGGTCTTTTGCTTATTGGTGAGACCTATCGTGAACAACAACGCTATGAAGAAGCCATGGCAACCCATCAACAAGCGTTGCAGATTGCCCGTGAGATGCATTTTCGCGATCTGGAGGGCATAGCACTTACCTATCTCGGTGATGATTATGAAGCTCAACAACAGTTTGATCAAGCCCTCGACATGCGACTCCAGGCACTCGATGTATTTGACACAGTACGCACCACTGCTGGTAGTGAGGCGGCACGAATCGGCCTTGTTGAGCAAAACTTCTTCGCTTATGATCGTCCTATCTGGCTGGCGCACCAACTCGATCAAGACGACTTAGCGTTTGCCATCACCGAACGCGGACGAGCCCGATCTTTCCTCGATAGCCTGGCCACCAACACAATTGAACTATCTGACGATGGCGCCAATGAACTGTTTCAGCACGAACGTGAGACAGCCATTGTGCTGCAACAAGCAAAGGAAGCCCTCAATGAAGTACGCCTCCAGGAAGACAGCGTATTACTAGATAGACGTAAAGCACACTTGGCGGAAGCAGAGGCTGCACATTCGTCAGCACAACAAGCTATTATTGAGCACGATGATCAACTCGCCGACCTCATACCACAGCGTACACAAGCACCTATTACCCGTGCAGATGTTCAGCGGCTACTTCCTCCCGAAACAACGTTGGTATCCTATTGGATGGGCTTTGACCGAAGCCTCGCATTTGTGATCTCGCCCGATCAGAGCCACACCATTGAACTCTCGCCAACGTTGAAAGAGATAGAGCAGTATATCAGCCAACTTCGTAGTGTATTGATTGAGGCACCACCTGGACAGAAACAGCGTGAGTCAGAGGCTGCTGTGTGGTTACATGAGCAACTTATCGCACCAATACAACCATATGTTCACACTTCCGGGCTGGCTATTATTCCGCATGCTTCACTCCATTATCTCCCTTTTGCAGCGCTCAGTGACAGTAATGGAAACATGCTTGTGGACACATTCACGTTGGCTTTGTTGCCGAGTGCCAGTATGTTGCGGTTTCTTCAGCACACCACACCTGTTACTACCAACACGCCTCAAGCACTCGTGCTGGCCAATCCAGATTACACCCTCCCAAACGCAATTGACGAAGCTGAACAGATTATAAGCTTGTTCGACGGATCAGCACTTATTGGCGATCAAGCAACCAAGGAATCGCTTCACGAGCATGCAGAAGAAGCCGATATTGTGCATTTTGCTACTCACGGGACCTACATCCCTGATGCGCCGTTGGCCTCTTATTTGACACTCGCTTCTGACTCTCCCAATACGACCGAGGCAACGGCATATGGCACTGGGAGCAATGATACTACTCATTTAGATGTTGCAGATGTATATGCTTTGGATCTTCAGCAGGCCAACTTGGTTGTGTTGAGTGCTTGTGAGAGTAATCTAGGACCTCAGACCTCTGGTGATGATTTGGTAGGATTAACTCGTGCATTCTTTTATGCAGGCACTCCCACGGTTGTGGCCTCACTGTGGCTTGTCCCTGACGATGCGACGACACAACTGATGACGTACTTCTACTCCCATCTGCGTGCAGGTGCTGGTAAAGCAGAAGCATTACAACGAGCACAACAGGATTTACGGGACGTTTATCCCAGTCCATACTACTGGGCCGGGTTTGTGCTGGTGGGAGATGGGACGAGTGCGTTGGTAGCAGCCCCTTGGTGGCACCGTGTCCCGTGGGTGTGGCTCATTGGTCTACTGGTAGGTGTGTTCCTGTTAGTGAGTGGATATATCTGGTGGCGCAATAGTAAGCATATTAACACTCTCTCATAAGCGCTATCGCCTATTTTGCCAAGGATGAGACTCTGTATGTCATACTCGGTCAACAAAGTGTTTGGATACCTGGTGCGTGGTGCAGTCAACGCGATTGCTGATTTCGAGGGCCAGAATGTGTCGATTATTGAAGCAGAACTAAGCGAGCGTATCTGCATGGCTCCCACTGCCATTCATCGCTTCAAAGCTGGCTATATCCCACGTGACCCTATGATTATTGAGGTATTGGCTGAAGCCGGGGTCACGCGTGCCTATCTGAGCCGTGCATGGTTGCAACGATTCCTACATGCTGCCCGATATCACGACTCTGCTGCACTGATCGAGCGGCTACTCCCATCAGAGCCAGCCACACCCAAGCCGAGTCGTATGTACGACAACATCCCCCCAGCTACTTCTGCTCAATTTGTGATGCGTGCTGAACCATATGCAGCCGTACTTGAAGGCCTCTCGCAACGTTGTGCTATCGTTGTGGTGGTAAGTCTGGGCGGAATGGGTAAGACGAGTCTGGTTCGTGAAATAGCCGTTCGATGTCTATACCAGTCAGATACTGACAGGAACATTCCACATTTTGATGCTGCTGTATGGATCAGCGACAAAGATACCTCTGGTGCTACATCACTCGTATCGGTGTTAGACGAGATTGCTTACACGCTGGACTATCCCGGAATTACACAGTTCGATCAGGCACGCAAGTGCCGTGAAGTCGAACAATTACTCAAACGCCTGCGCGTATTGCTCATTGTCGATAATTTCGAAACGATTGTTGATGATGCCTTACTAAAGTGGCTTCTCCGCTTGCCAGAGCCAAGTAAAGCATTGATCACTACACGCGAATATCGTACAGAATTCCAACCGAGTTCCTGGCTTGTTGAATTAGGTGGTATGCGACAAACGGAAGCCATTGAGTTCATTACAGCACGCTCACGACAGCTGAATCTGCACCTGCGAGACGATGACGATCTCACACATCAGCTAATCGATGCAACAGGTGGAAATCCGAAAGCTATTGGAGTGTTACTTGGCCTTGTCAAAGGTACTGGTCAGCCTTTGTTTCAAGCAATCAACCAGCTCCATACAGGCCATGAAAACGTGTTTGTTGATCTGTTTGAGATGAGTTGGTCGCTGCTTAGTCAAGAGGCACAACACATCCTACTTGCCATGACCTTGTTTCCTTCAAGTGTCGCCAGTGAGGTGCTTGCGGAAGTTGCTGGTTTGGATGAGGCAACTTTCTTTGTCGCGGTTCGTCAACTTGCCGAACTATCACTATTGGACACTGAGCAACCTGATGATTTTCCAAAGACAGAGGGAAAAAGTATCCGCCGCACAATGCATCCACTGACACGTAGCTTCATTGAAACACAGTATGCAAAATATATCCGATTTCTGGAGCAGGCCCGCGCAAGGTGGCTTATCTGGGCGGTACAGTATGCGAGTCGTTTTGGCTATCTCGTCGACGATATCAGGCAACTCGAGTTGTTGGATTATGAAGAAGCTAACCTCTTTATGGCACTTACATGGGCCTTTGACCACTCATACAATACTGAAGTTATACAGCTTACAAAGGGCATCGAGTTCTACTATTATGTCCGGGGGCTGTGGAACAAAAAGCTGCGTGTACATCAGATGTATATAGAAGCTGCGTGTCGACTAGGTAATAGGTATGAAGAGATTATGGCCCTGAGTATGCATGTCCAACTGCTGAGTCGCCAGGGACATGTAACAACAGCCGTAGATTATGTGTCACGTTTGTTAGAATTGGCCCAGACAGAACAACCTCAGAGTGAGCTTTTCTTTCACGTCGAACATGCTCTGGGACTCTATCAACTCGCGGTTGGACAAACACAGCTTGCCGAAGCCTGCTGGCAACGCATCCTCGATCAGGCAGATATGAGAGAACTCCCAGAACATATGGTCATGGGGACCCAACACTGGCTGGCGCTGTGTCTCTCACAGCAGGAGCGTGTGGTGGAGGCACGTATGCTGTATGAGGCGGCACTTACGCAAGCACGCCAGCACACGTATCCTCGTATGGTCGCACGAAACCAACTACAGCTAGCCATACTCGATCTCGATCAGGGAGATGTTGAAAGTGCAACGCAACGCCTGAAGGAAAGTAGCCTGCATACACAGGAACGAGACTGGGAGCAGCGTGCACGTGTTCAACAAGCATTCGCACATATATATCTGCACACTGGCGATCAAACAGCAGCACGGGAAGCCTTGCTTGATGCAGTTGAGCTTTTTGATCGGATGGGGCTAGTGCTCGAAAGTGAAGCAGCACGCGCCAAATATCAAAAAGCCTTATAGCGCTTATCACACTCTACTGTTTATCTACTCCCACTAGTCCACGCTGGGTCCATATCAAACCGTCCGGTTGTAATGAAGCGTAGCCTCGTTCCATCGGTGCGGATAATGGCCATGGGACCAATTGTCTCGCTCTCTGCTTCAAAGACGAAGGCGTGACCATCTGGCGACCAGGCGTAGGAGCTATTCTGCGATCCTCCCCTTGAGGCAATGGGGGTGACGGACCGTAACCCGGTTCCATCTCTGCCAATGAGCCAGAGCTGTCCTTCACCAACAAACGCCAGATGCTGTCCATCCGGTGACCAACGCAGTTCGGATATACTTGCCTTACTGGTGAGTTGCGTCAACTCGGAACCATCAGGCTTAACCGTGTAGAGGGTGTCTCCGCCAGCACGTGAGACAAATGCGATGAGTTGGCTATCCGGAGACCACCTTGGCCACAGATGCTGTCCCTCCGTAGCCGTGAGTCGTGTTTGCCCAGTACCATCTGCAGCCATAAGATAAATGCGGGATGGACCCTCGCGATCTGTGCTGAAGGCAATCTGGGTGCTGTCGGGGGACCAGACCGGATCACTATCGCTTGCCGGGTCCTCGGTTAGTGGTCGGTGTTGTGTCCCATCGGCGGAGACCACGAAAATGTCAGAACGCAGTGGATCAAAAAGATCGATACCACGACCCGTAAATGCTATATGGGTGCCGTCAGGGGACCAGACCGGATCAATCCCACTGCCAGTCAAGTGCACGGTATCGGTACCATCTGCGGACATGCGGCATAGTGATCTATCTCCCGTCCCAACTCGATTGGCGATAATAAGGTGGGTGCCATCGGGGGACCAGACTGGGTTTTCAGGGTTGGTGATGCAGTCGTTGCGGATAGCTGGCGAAAGGGTGTTGGTCTTGGCATCAAACACGCGGAGCGACTGTCCTGGTTCTTCAGAAGAAAGAAAGGCAATGCGCCCAGAGAGGGAAGGCATTTGAATGAGTGGTAAGAAAATTTGTTGTGATTCTACACTCGATTGTGCAATAGGAGCGGCTTGTGCTGACATGCCACTACTAAAACCAAAGGCAATCAAGATGGCAATAAACGTGCTTCTGCTGTGTTTCAGTACCATAATGGTCTTGGAGATAACTGATATCATAGACACCCTCATCCAGGTAATTCACTGACATCCGGTTTCTTTACTACAAATACTCGGGGTACCAGGATCGCCACTCTTAGCCTATAAAGTGAACAAGTTCATTTTGGAATATAGCTTAAGGAGTATAGCTTAAAGAGAGGCGCATGTCAACCAAGGGGATGGAGCTAGGAACGCGCTGCTATTTAGATCCCAAATTTAGATCGTAAATGGAAACAAAGATAACTTTGCCAAATTTTTTGCATTATGCTCCAATACATTTGCATCTTTTTGGCTAGCATGCAGGTATTGTTTGGTATAGTTCCTCTAGGTGAAACCATGTTCTGGTTACTCAATATTATGTCATGTCTGACAGTTGGTATAGCTGCCCATCGCAAAGGATACAATGGCTTCCTGTGGTGTCTCGGTGGTAGCACTCCTGCGGCTGTCATTCTCGTGCTATTGCCAAACATAAAGCAGGCAAGTTGCTCACTGGAAGAGAAGACTCGTCAACAAATCATCGGCAATGCCATCGGTGCCATTTTACTCGCTATCGTTCTACTTGGCATTCTCATCACTATACGTGTCTGAAAGTGAAACAACAGGAGAACATGCTATGGTATCGTTTTTTATTTCCAGATCAATGATGTTGCGTCTAACAATCTTATGTATAGTTACAATGGCCCTCTCGTTGATACTTGCACAGGGTGGTTCCATGGTTATTGCCGATGATGGAATGGAGAATACCGCTATTGCCTATGTTAGCTCCAGTACTGATAACCAGTCAATCCGGCTCATTAACCCCGATGGCACAAATGATCGGGAGATCTGGCGGGTTCCTGAGGAACGTGCTCCTGGAGATGGTATTGGCACCCTGAGTTGGCATCCCAACAACAACGAAATTCTCTTCGACAGTGGTCACGACTGGCAACGGTCGATGGCTGTACGCGATCTGTACACTATTGCACCAAATGGTTCAGCACTACGTCGTGTCAGCAGCCCACCTGGCCCACTCGGATTTGATGACTACCCAACTGGAACAGTTACCTTTGTTTTGGATGCTGTAGAACAGGGTGATGTCCAGGTATACACTGAGGGGGCAGCAGCACCCATAAGTTACTTTGCAAGGATCGGTGAAACGTATCAGATTACACAGACGGTGGCAGACTACGGCGAAGGTATTCGCCAAAATATTCGCTTGTGGGATCCAGACACATTTGATTATGCATGTAATTTTAGTGAAGAGGGTTGGGTAGATGTCATCCCAGGGCAGATCAGAGATGTTGGAACAATCTTTTTTAGTGTCACAAGTGATGCTGCTTGTCCACGTATGTTTAGTTCGACCTGGTCACAGGATGGAAGTCGCATTGTCTACTTGTTTCGAGAGGCTACAACCAGCATCGATCCTGAAAACAATATTTGGCAGATCGACGCTCAACCACCGATTAATACCGTTGGTAGTCGGGTTCTAGACATGAACGATTATGTGAGCGAGGGGAGACTCTACCGAGCAGTCTTTGCACCAACGGCAGCTGAGGAAGATAGCATCCTTTTCCTGCAAAATGAGGCGATCTACGACCAGATTTATTATGCGACAACTGCAAACGCACCAAACCGCCAATTTATCGATACGGGTTCTTGTCCACTTGTCACCTGTGACATTCTTGATATTGCGTGGCTGCCGGACGCGTCTGGCTTTATGATTGCTCAATACGAAAGCGATCTTACATCAGGCAATGGCATTATCTATCGCTACACCTTTGCTGATGACGAGTGGACTGAGATACTCCGTTTGCCAGGAGAGGCTATTGGGAAATTAGCAGTATCACCCGACGGCAATTCAATTGTCTTTGAGCGAGGGCCAAGGTTAAAGGATGTTGTGGACGAGGTCTTTTTTGGGCCAGAGGTGTTGTGTCCATGTGAACTATGGCGTGTAGATAGTGGTGGCGATGGGTTGGAGCGCCTTGTTGCTGATGGCCGTGCACCTGCATGGAGCACCGATGCACCAACGGTTGGTCCGCCGCCCAACCCAAACGCGATACCTCGTGCGTGGCTACCGCTTGTGTTACGGTAGGGCATACTGGACAGCACAAACACAATAGGTTGGGGCGAAAACCAGATAAAGTGAATAGCCGCTGTCTCCAGCACAGTTAATCAAAACTGTGCTGGAGACTCTTGTAAATGAGGTGAGAATACCTTTGAGTCAAAAAGGATGGACACATCGGTTATGATAAGGGTATTGATGGATGAAGGAGATCCATATGAGCCCCACCAAACCACCAAATGTCTGTCCCTCCTGCCAAATGCAATCAAATACAGACGATGTCATTTGATTGCATTTGGCAGGAGGGACAGACATTTG
>JBCDFA010000264.1:0-10966 GCA_039178835.1 Chloroflexota bacterium | reverse complement strand
GGCCATTTCCATGCATGCCAAATAATCAGTGCAAGAAGCAAAATTTCTACGATTGACCCAAACCATGTAGGTATCCATGTCTCGCCTATTGGATTGTTAATTGCAACAATGATATAGAGGCTAGCAAGGATCATATTTACCCAGCGATTCACCCTAGCCGCTAATGCCAGAGAGAGAAAGGTCATCAAACTTGGGATCGTCATGAGTATAAGTGCGCTCATTCCCCATGTTTGAGTAATGTCAAAAACCCATACTCTACCCGCTATGATTTCCTCTATCATCCCTCGTTCATAAAACCCAATAATATCCACATAGATGTATATGAACATTAAGGTAGCCCATAATGCTGACAGCTTCAGCTTGATGTTGACTTTCACATCTTCCAGCGTTCCTACAGAGATTTTACTTGCCTTCATAATACCTACCTATTTCCTTTTAGTTCGTTGATGTTAAAAGCGGTGCTCTCAGAGCCACTGCTGACCTTATGATGATTGTGTGGGTTATCTAGACAGGCGACTACCTCATCGTAATCACGACTTTAGCGCGAGCACGCCCTGTCTCCAGATAGCGTAGGGCTGCTGGTACCTCCACCAATGGGAAGCAGCGATCTATCACTGGCTTTACCTTGCCCATTTCAATGAGTTCAGTAATCGCCCACAAGTCTTGTTGATTTGGTACTGTAATTATGCTTTTGAAGGTCTTGCCACCCTTCTTCGAGCGCAGTGGCCCTAACAGCATCGCCTGGAATATTTGCGACATAGAGCCGCCGACCATCACATATCGGCCTTGCGGCGCGAGTGCCCGCTCGTAGTCGCGCAATGCTCGGCTGCCATTTGCCGCCAGGATTAGGTCATACTGCATGTTGTTTTGGATGAAATCTTCTTGTGTGTAGTCAACAATGTGGTCAGCACCGAGCGAGCGAGCAAGGTCGATCTTCGTGGTGCTACAGACAGCGGTGACTTCTGCGCCGAACGCTTTGGCGATCTGTACGGCGAAGGTGCCAACGCCACCTGATGCCCCGTTGATCAGCACCTGCTGACCCGGCTGGATCTGCCCGTGGTCACGCAGCCCCTGCAGGGCGGTGATAGCAGCCATTGGCACTGCTGCAGCTTCGGCAAACGTCAGTCCTGAGGGCTTCGCTGTGATGGCATGCTCGGGAGCACGAACATACTCAGCGAACCCACCCAGCCCCACCCCGGATAGATCGCCGTAGACTGCGTCGCCAGGGCGAAACTGGGTGACAGCACTGCCAACGGCTTCAATTTCTCCAGCCACATCGCTACCGAGCACTGGATATTTCGGTTTGAACAGTCCCATAGTGAGGCGAACCAGCAATGGGTCGGCGCGAAGCAAGCGCCAGTCAGCGGCATTCACTCCCGTTGCGTGAGTGCGGATGAGCACATCGTTTGCTTGGAGTGTTGGCTTTGTGATATTAGTGAGTCGGAGCACATCGGGCGATCCATATTGTGTGTAAACAATGGCTTTCATATTTATTGATCCTTTTTAAGTAATACCGGTATGTTTTGGTGTCTTCTCCCCAACTTTGTTATGCTATGACCGAACATATGATTGACCCTCAGCGGATTGGCCAATGGCATCAATCATGTGTTCTCTCTGAGTACTGCCCATCAAGACGGTTGCGGATGAATTAAACCCTTTGACTATTAGCCATGCTGCCAGAGCCATTTCTTGTATGGCTAATGGAATTTGGAACATGACATAGGTTGTCGACAAGGTAGTGATGGTACCGAACATGGCCAACAAGGTTGCGGTTACATACGGTACAATCGCAATGAGCCCCCATCCCGACAGCCAGCGTGGAACCAACTTGGTTCGATACAAGACATAATAGAAGATGAGGGCACTTAGACAGAAGACAATCGTCAGGATGGATCCAAGCTCGTGCGTTAGCAGTAATAGGGTGCCGAGCGCCTGGAAACCGGCAGTGTTCAAGTCTCCGGCTTGGATGTATAGCTGGCGTACCGGTATAAGCAACAGCCAACTAGTCGCTACGGCGAGATAGCTGACGGCTTCGAGCCCTCCCCTGAACACAACATAGCCGAGCGCCAATGCTTCGTTATATTTCCTCAGAATGGGAAACAGTACAACCGGAATCATAGCGAGGGCTAAACCCATTGTTATGATGCATAGCGCCCCCAAGACCAACTGGGTTTCGTTCGCAGCAACACTCGCAAGATAATCCTGGGTGTTGCGAACAGGTCCCGTGACAGTAAGACTCAGTATGCCTGCGACCGTCCCAATGATATACAGCGCCCCTGCACTCCTTGCGGCACTATTAACTGAGCTCATTGTTTCTCCTTTTAAGTAACTTGTTTCAATATACTGTTTGACAACAGACGCGATTGTTTGAGAGTTTTCGATATATCGGACAGGTTATGGTAGGGTCTGATCTTTTACCGCATCCGTATGGCCTGGTTGCATGTGTACAACCGAGAGCAAGGGTATCCCCACGTCACGTACTTTTTTGAGCACTCCATGCAACGCGGCCTGATCAACAACCGGGCCGGTTAATACCGTATCGCCATTGTCTTCGAGGGTAATGGTCATGCCATCAAACCAGTCCATCCATTGGCTGCCTAGATGTCCCTGAAGCCTGATCTGGTAGATCATTGATTTACTAGGATTTGTTTGGGAGTTGCATTTATGTGACATGGCACCATACCTGTCGTGTACAGTTTTACTCTCTGTACACATGCTTTTATATGCACGTAGCATAGCTCTGGTATGGTGTTAGCGCATAGACACTTTAGTGTTAGTGAGGGGTGTTGTTTTGACTGATTATAGAGAAGATGTCGAGGAACGTTTGTCTGTACTCTACAACAAACCTAGTTCGCGAGCACGCGCAATCGCTTCAGTACGCCTTTGAACCTGTAGTTTGGCGTAAATTCTGCGGTTGTGTCCTTTGACTGTATCTAAAGCAAGAAAGAGTCGTTCACTCATCTCACGGTTTGAGAGGCCCTGAGCAATAAGTCGCAGAATGTCTAACTCGCGTTGACTCAGTGGTTCGATGAGGTGTTGAACAGGTGTGGTGGAATGCAGTGCAGATGGACTCTCATCCTGTTGTTTGGTTTGAAGTGCAGCTAGCAACGTGTTGATATAATCGGTCATTATCCCCTGAGCAGCAACTGTGGATAACAATTGTGCCATTGGCGGCCCTTCGTCGACAAATGTACGGATGAAGCCACCTGGTTCGGCCAGCGACAGCGCATCAACGAGGAATTGGGCAGCCTTGGCTTGCTCGTCTTGTGCTTGGTGAGCAAGTGCCTGGAGAATGAGTACCTTGAGTTGCTCATTTGTCCAGCCTTTCGCCTCCACATGTTGATGCCACGGCGTCAGCACTGCCAGAGCCGCAGCGGGATTGTTCTGTGCTAAGTACACCCGCGCCTGGGTGAGAGGAAGCTCATGTTTCTGTGCCAGATCGGCGGCTGTGTCTAGTTGGCCCTGATGCAGGAGTATTGACACTTGTACAGCAACAATCTCAGGTACCTGACGTGTAAAGTTGTACTCTCGTGCGGACTGTTCGGCCTGGGTCAATAGTGTTGTTGCTCCGGCCAGATCACTTTGTTTTAGTTTCAGCCGGGCGAGGAACACTTTACTAATAATGAATCTCCCAGTGGTTTCCAATTGCTGTGCCAGTTGGAGGCTTTGTTGTGCATGGTGTTCGGCTGTGTCCAGATCATTCCATTCGTAGTAGATACGAGCAAGCCCAAGATAGGATTCGCAAACAACTGGCTGTGGTGGATCTCCAGCTAACTGTAGACTGTGTTGATAGTTTTGGGAGGCCTGATAGAGCTGATTTTCGGCTTCTTGGATCTGAGCCAGACCAATTGTTGCTGTGAGATTGATGATGAAATGACCAATTTCTTGGCTGATTTCTATTGCTTTGGTGTATGCTTGGCTGGCTGCAGCACGATCTCCCTGAAGTTGATGGGCAACACCCAATGTCCAGGTTGTTGCTGTGCGAACAGGTAAGTTGTCAGGATGCAGATATGCTAGAGCACGGCGTGATTGCTCGATGATAGTTTCTGCTTGATCCTGAGCAACAGCCAATGTGGCTCGTATAGATGCAATGTGCCCGATGAGGTCGCGAGTCTTTTCATCTAATGTAATGTGTTGTAGTGCGGCTTCCGCAGCCTCGAGTTTGTCTTCGACGTCGGTCAACTGACCAGCGAAGAGTACTATTGAGGCATACATAACCCATAACGCAGGTCTGCCATCCAGTTCCGGAGTGGGCAAAGACTCCAGCCAGTTCAGAATTGGAACTACACCGCCACGAAAGTGCAGCGGCATGCCTTTTCCTTCAACAAGGCGTGTGGCATGCTCAACATCATTCGCAGCTACGGCATGATGAAATGCTTCAAGTTCCAAGTCATGTTCTTCATACCACACACTGGCCCGTTGATGTAGTGTAGCAATGCTTTCCATCTTTTCTTCAGTTGATAAGGTTCTTTTCTGCTGCAATCGCTGGCGCAATAATTCCGCAAAGAGATGGTGATAACGATACCAACATCGTTCGTTGTCCAGCGGAATGATAAAGAGGTTGGCTCGTTCAAGATATGTCAATGTCGTTTGGCCAGAGTCAGTGGGGTCGTTGAGCACCGCATCACACAATGGGCCGCACATGCGATCAAGGATCGCAGTATGGAGTAAGAAAGTCTGGATGTGTTCGGGTTGTTGTTCCAAAACTTCTTCCACCAGATAGTCCAGCACAAAACGATGGCTACCAGTAAAGGAGGTAATGAAATTCGTTGGATCTGGCTGGCTCTGGAGTGAGAGTGCGGCCAGATGGAGACCTGCAATCCATCCTTCGGTGCGTTTCTCTAGTGCAGTGATAGCGTCTTTTGAGAGATGGAGACCCATTACCTGGTTAAGAAAAGCGGTGGCTTCTTCGAGTGTAAAACGCAGATCATTGGCACGGACTTCGGTTAATTGGCCACGGACGCGGAGTCGGGCCAGCGGAAAGGGCGGGTCCTCACGCGTTGTGATAACAATATGCATCTTTGGGGGCAGGTGTTCTAGCAGAAAGGTGACGACATCGTTGATTGATTGACTCTCAATCACGTGATAGTCATCCAAAACAACAATAAACTGAGTTTGGATGGTCGCGAGATCGTTGAGCAGCATTGTCAAAATGGACTCAATAGATGGCGGTTGTGGAGCATGCAGGAGTCCTATGACCCCAGTACCGAACTGTGGTGCAATGGTCTGCATGGCGGTGACAAAGTAGGTGAGAAAGCGGATATGATCATTATCTCCGGCATCGAGTGACACCCACGCGGCTGGTTGCGCACACTCACCGAGCCAGGCGCTCACAAGGGTGGTTTTTCCAAAGCCAGCAGGTGCCGAAACGAGAGTCAGTGTATGCTGCAGTCCAGTATTCAGCCGCTCAGTCAGGTGCGAGCGATAGACTATCTCAGGTCGTGTTGGAGGGATATAGAGTTTTGTAGCTAAAATGGGCGTTGACATATTTTTATTATACAGTACCACAGCAGGGATAGTGTGTTGTGATAGGATTCACTTCACTCATCTACGAAGCAGTGTAATGGCCAAATAGGTTTTACATGCAGGTCTGCAATGTGGTACACTTGCCACAGATACTAAATGTATTTTTACATCTGTGTACGAGTGTTCTGTGAGAAATGTCTTGTATTTCTCGCATCTCCGTCTTCCTACGACAATGTAACGTCGGACATATCTGGCGCGTATTGCGCTTAGGGGTGTGTCGCTGCGTTCATATCCTAATCTACAATTGTGTACGTCGAACTTATATCACTACTCTGTTTATCTATACGTCAACAGGAAAAGAAGACTGTCAGAGGAGTCGGCATCTGTCTACCTCGATTACAAAGGAGAGACCATGGATCTAGGAATACAGGGAAAAGTTGCGTTGGTGGCTGCCGGTAGTAAAGGATTAGGCAAAGCATGTGCACAGGAACTGGCACGTGAAGGATGCCTGGTTGCTCTGTGCGCTCGCAACGAGGAACAACTTATGGACACAGCACGTCATATACAAGAAGAAAGTGGTACTCAGGTCTTGCCTGTTGTTGCTGATGTCACACAGGCAGATGACATTACGCGCTTTGTTGAGGCAACTCGTGACACGTTGGGTGATCCAACGATTCTGGTGAATAATGCTGGTGGTCCTCCTGTAGGTGATTTTGAACAATTTACCGATGACGACTGGGAAAAAGCATTCCAGCTAACGTTGATGAGTACAGTAAGACTCATTCGGGCGACTCTGCCGGGGATGCGTAAGGCACAATGGGGCCGTATCATCAACATTACATCAGTATCCGTGAAACAGCCTATCGATCACCTTTTACTCTCCAATGCGATTCGCCCAGGTGTGATTGGCTTAGCAAAAACGCTCGTGAATCAGCATGCACATGAAGGGATTACGATTAATAACGTGGCACCGGGTTATACCATGACCGAGCGCCAGCAGGAACTTGCTGCCGCACGCGCAGCCCGTGAGTCGATCAGTGTCGAAGAGGTGATTGCGACGGCAGCATCGCGGACACCAGCAGGCCGTATTGGCCAACCGGAGGAACTTGCTGCGCTTGTTGCCTTTCTTGCCTCAACACGTGCTTCGTATATTAACGGTGCAACCATTGCAGTTGACGGTGGGTCGGTGAGTGGATTGTTGTAAACGAGAGTCAAGCTAGCATATGTGCTTCCCTGAACAACAAGATCTATGAGCGTGTCAGTATAATCTCTAATTAATAAAATAACAGCTCTCAACCTCAGTCTGGAGTGCCATAATGCGTGTTATGAAATTTGGAGCAGCGTCAGTTAATCGAGCCTCCCGCCTCCACGATCTGGTTCGGCTGATACAGGCTGAAATAGATACACCACAAGTTGTGGTATGCACGACGATACCGAGTATTACCGACAGTCTGATTGATGCGGCACGGCGTGCTGCGAGCGGTGATGAAACCCTTGGTGATACAGCGCGGCGCGACCTCTGGAGTCGCCATCGCTCATTGGCTGAGAAAGTCGTTCAGGATGATTGGGAACGTGAGGCACTCTACCAGGAATGGGCCACTATCCTCAAAATGTTTGATCGTTTGATCCGCTCCATTGCTACGCTTCGCGATTTGTCTCCCCGCGGTGTTGATGCCGTTGCTGCACTTGGTGAGCACTTTATTACCCATCTTATCGCGGTGGTGCTCCGGCAGGGTGGAGTAGCAGCGCAGGTGATTGACGCGACCGAATTGATTGTAACCGATAACAACTTTGGGGTGGCCCAACCGCTCATTGATGAAACGGCTGCACGAGTTCAGACACGTCTCCAGCCGCTCTTGAAGCGTAGGATTGTGCCGGTCATTACTGGTTATATCGGCGCTACACGCGATGGGCTGACCACTACTTTTGGTCGTGGCGGTGGTGATTACACCGCAGCCCTGATAGGTGCGGTATTGAGTGCCGAAGAAGTGTGCATCTGGACAGATGTGGATGGTATTCTAACTGCCGATCCCAAAATTGTGTCTGAAGCCCACTCACTGTCTGAACTGTCTTACGATGAAGCAGCAGAAATGGGATCATTTGGTGCGGAGGTGCTACATCCTCGTACACTGGTACCGGTCGCAGAGCAAGGAATTGCCCTACGTATTCGGAGTGCATTAGACATTACCCGACCGGGAACTCGTATCGTGACAACGCCACGTCCCTCGACTCATCCGGCCCGTGCAATTATCTCTGTCCGTGGGTTGAGCTTACTGACGATGAAGCTGGTCCAGAGCGAGGACTGGGCTCCCGACTGGTCTTCACGGGCACTAGCACGCCTCGCTGGTGTTGGCGTCGATGTGTTGATGTTTGCCCACAATGGCGGTGAACGTAGCATTACCCTAACCATTCGTGCTAGTGATGCGCCTTTTGTTCGCGACAATCTGGCGGCTACTTTTGGACATGAACACAATGCTGGTTTGGTGCAAGATGTCGTTACGATTGCGTCCGTGGCCATGGTCGCCATTATCAATACGCCGAATGGAGAAGCGCTGACGCCGCGTGTCTTACGTGCATTAGGTCGCTCTGGCACACACATTCTGGAAATGTCGCAGAATATTTCCTCGCGTCATGTATCGTTTGTTCTTGCCGAAGATGAGTTGGAACACACGGTACGCATCCTCCACGATGATCTGGGTTTAGCTCGGTAGGGTCATTCAATTTGCATGGACAGATACGGTGCGCTAGAATACGCCTCGTTTGTGGTAAGACGTAGCCAACGTCACATACAAGTGGAAGGTTTGTTCTGTGCACCACACCATTCTCATGATCGCGCCCACCAGCTTTTTTGCTGATTATGGAGCGCATATTCGTATCTGGCAAGAAGCAAAGGTGCTCCATGATCGTGGTCACCGTCTGGTGATCGCAACTTACCACAACGGCGAAGACATGCCCGATCTCGACATTCGGCGCTCGTGGGATGTGCCCTGGCTGAAGCGTGCCATGGTCGGGTCGTCGCGGCACAAACTCTACCTTGATGTGGCCCTGTCCTATCGTGCATTGAAAGTCGCGCTACAGATCCGACCGAGCATTATCCACGCCCACCTGCACGAAGGTGCGCTCATTGGTGCTCCAATCAAACGCCTGTTGAAAGTCCCACTCATCTTTGATTTTCAAGGAAGTATGACTTCGGAAATGATAGATCATCGTTTCCTGAGTGGAAAAGATAGCCCGTTGTATCAGCCGCTGTGGCAGCTTGAACGTTTCATCAATACGCAAGCGGATGCGGTGATAACCTCAAGTGACAATGCGGCGAATCTCTTGCTTCGCGATTTTGGCTTCCCAACAGAACGCCTGTACACGATGATTGATGGCATCAACACCAGTCGTTTTCGCCCGTTTGATGGTAGCCCGGAGTGGGAGGCGGAACGGCAGCGATTGCGACACGAACTGGGTATACCGGAGGGTCACCGTATTGTGGTGTATCTAGGCTTGCTCGCACAGTATCAGGGTATCAATGTCTTGTTTGAGGCTGCCCAACAGCTTATTGCCGAGTCGCCTGATGTACATTTCTTAGTTATGGGCTATCCCGGGGTCGATAGCTATCGGGAACTGGCTGAGGCGCTTGGTATTGCCGATCATGTGACGCTGCCGGGGCGTATTCTCTACAAGGACTCGCACGCATACCTAGCACTTGGCGATGTAGCCGTCGCGCCCAAGATGAGTGCGACCGAAGGGAGTGGCAAAATCCCACAGTATATGGCGATGGGGCTGCCCGTTGTGACCTTCGATACATCAGTTAGTCGTGAATATCTGGGTGATATTGGTATCTATGCTGAGTTGGGGAGTGCATCAGATCTGGTGGCCAAGTTGCATATGGCTCTCGACAATCGCGAATGGGCAGCAGAGCGCGGTAGGATTGGTCGTTCTTATGCCGAGCGATATCTCTCATGGGATCATATTGGCCCGCAGCTTGAAGAGATTTATAGCACGGCCTTGCAAAAGCAGAAGCCTGCTCGGCAGCACAGCAGTGACACAACGACAGCAGCACACGACGAAACAGAAGAGGCCGTCGAGCGTGGCGTATAGCAACTTGTCTTTTGGGGCATTTACTGCTACAATACCTCTTCGTAATCAAGTTTATGCCAAATGTGTATTGTATAGAGGAAACTAGCGATGGCAACGAAAAAGGGAAATCGTATTGTAATTAAGTTGCGTAGTACCGAGAGCGGTCACATGTATGTCACGACGAAGAATCGTCGTAATGACCCGAACCGCCTGGAACTGCGCCGCTACGATCCACACCTTCGCAAGCACGTCATGTACCGCGAGACAAAGTAGCACCAGGGTTCTGGTTGCTGCTTTGCCAGTATCGTGGTGCTCTTCGCGGTACCGCACACGGGCGATTAGCTCAGCTGGCTAGAGCGCATCCTTCACACGGATGAGGTCACTGGTTCGAGTCCAGTATCGCCCACCACATCTTTTCTCCCTGAACTAATAATAGATCATAAGTGGCAGTGTTGGTCGACAATCAACACTTTCTTTTTGTGTGCCACCATCAAAGGTAAGCTCCATCATTGGAGTCGAGCCTTCCTTGATCTGTAACACGCTGTTGGTGATAAGAAACTCTGTTGCCGGGCTAAGTACCGTGCCACAGGTGACGGTGATAGCAAGATGGGTCAGGTTCTGTATTCCAAGCGAATGTGTGGACTCCTCTTCGGGTGGTTCGAGGTGCTTGAGCCCATCAGAGAGCATAAAATACGCCGGTTCAGCGACTAATGTTTTGGGGATAACGTCGATTTGCTCGGAGGGTGGCATCCACTCCGCGTGATACTTCTTTGTAGCAAAAGGCAATGTTCGCTCAGCACCTGTGTAGCGTAACCCCACCCCAAAAGGTGATGCGCCAGTCTCCTGCCAGGGCTCCGACAACACAATCTCGAACCCCACTTCTGCCGATTTCTGCAGCATCATCTCTCGGTTATGGACCCACGCAAGTTCAAGATACATATTTTTGAACAGAAAAATACAAGAAGCTGTTCCCTGCCCCTCATGATGCATAGTGTCTTCCAAAAGGAAGAGGCCACGTGATTGCAGGTACGCTGCCTCGGGTGCATTTGGCGTGACCATAATGTAGACGTGGTCTATCTCCAGAAGGGGTTGTTTTGCTGTGCTCATCAATGTTCTCCTCTATGCTGTGAGATGTCGGTATTGTAGCATGGGATAAATGATTGTGACATTCACTGTCGCACATTTGTGTTAATATAACCCACACAAAAACTCATTGTCAGTATTTAGGAGGCAGCACATGAGTGTACCAGCAAGTTTACAGGCAGCCGTCGGCACATGGAGTGGCACCAACAAACTCTTTCTTCCGGGAGAGCCCACGCGTGAATCTGAGTCTACCCTGACTGTTGCATTGGCTGCACATGGTAAGTTCTGCACAATCGCATATTCGTGGGAATTCGAGGGAGAGCCAAAGGACGGTCTGATGGTCATAGTC
>JBCDFA010000263.1:0-10973 GCA_039178835.1 Chloroflexota bacterium | reverse complement strand
TCATCGGATATATCAGAGAATGCCATCCTCCTTATACCAGTTGCATACCATCAGATTGCTTCAGCTTGGCGTTTCCTGAAAACTACATTTCAGTCACTCAACGCGTAAGATCAACTTCCCAATGTTCTCGCTAGCCTCCATCGCACGATGGGCATCAGCTGCCTGCTGCAATGGATAGACCGCATGAATGATCGGTTGCAGTTCACCGCTGGCAAAACGTGGCATTGCAAAGGCGCTAAACGCTTCCGTCAGAGCAACTTTCTGGTCCAGCGGGGTGCGCCGAAGTGTGGTCCCCGCAACGGTGAGGCTCTTCAGCAGAATCGGGCCAAGATCAAGCTGCTCGCGTGAACCACCCAGAAACCCAATCAACATCAATCGTCCACCGATGGCCAGTGCAGCCAGATTGCTCTGCCAGTACGGCGCACCCACAAAATCCAGAATCAGATGTACGCCTTGACCCTCGGTAGACTCGCGTATCCGTTCAGCAAAATCTTCACTTTTATAGTTGATGGCGACTTCTGCACCAAGTTCACGGCAACGAGCCAATTTCTCATCAGATCCAGCGGTTGCAAACACACGTGTTCCTGCCGCACGTGCAAGCTGAATGGCCGCTGTCCCAACGCCGCTGGCCCCTGCGTGGATCAGTACCGACTCGCCCTGCTGCAACCGCCCTAGTGTAAACAAGTTGAGATACGCTGTGAGAAAGACTTCAGGAATCGCAGCGGCTTGTTCAAACGACATCGCATCAGGAATACGCATCGCCATCCCGGCTGGCACAGTCGCGAACTCCGCATAGCCACCACCCGTCACGACCGCCATCACCCGGTCTCCTACGTTCCAACCTCCCACTGGTTCTACTACCTCCCCCGCTAGCTCCAAACCCAAAATTGGCGATGCGCCCGGCGGTGGAGCATAGCCACCACGTCTTTGTAACACATCAGCTCGATTGACTGCCGTAGCGTGCACACGCACTAACAACTCACCATTACCTGGTTCTGGTGCGAGGGCTTCGTCATAGCGCAAGACCTCAGGGCCACCGGACTGCGTTATCAGGATTGCTTTCATAGGAATCTCCATTGGCGTAATGTCTGGGATATCCTCAACAAGTATACACAAATCTCGACAAAATAAACAAAAGTCTGAGCCTTCAACGGCTCAGACTACAATAATATCCTAATTTGGAATCAGACCTATGTGCCAAGCGCTTGTGCTGACTCTCGACGAACAACAAAGACACCACTCCCATGGGAAAGTTTGTATATTCCGTCTTCTTCTTGTGACAATGTCTTGAGTTGAGCTAAAGCCTGCTGGCGTACCTCATCTGGCGCACGTTGCATGTCTGCCTGCAATACGAAATTGAGTAGTTGTGTTCAAGCGCTCTGCAAATCCTTGGAGTTGGGCTTGGTTGGGCTCCACTGCCGTATACTCAATGGATAAAGAGTTACTCTTTTGTTGAAGTTGCTCGATAAACAGTTCATCAAATGTGCCATCACCAACCCCAACATCCAGAATGGTGATGCAGAAGTCTGAAACCTTGAGCAGATAAGTATCTATAACCTCAAGGACTTCCTGACGATCAGCAGACCTACAGCGACGGAATGCCTCATTTGCATGAGCAGACCCTTGCTGGTCCAGAGGAATTTGTAGTCCAGCCATATTAACACGCCGCTCAAGCTCGTTTGAGTGCGTATTCTACACCGTCACGCAATCGGTTACGCGTTACTATAGCGCTTAAATCGATGCCTAGGCCTACTAAGATTTGGGCCAGTTCGGGACGGATACCTGTAAGAATGATTTCGGCGCCAAGTAACTTGACTGCCTGTGCTGTTTGCATCAACGCTTGGGCTACCTGCGTGTCGACAAACGGCAAACCAGTGACATCGAGAATAGCAATTTCAGCACTGTGAGCAGCAATCCCTTCAAGCAACGTCTCCATGACCTGTTGTGCACGATGACTATCAATATTACCAACCAATGGCATAATAAGAACACCCTCAGCCAATGGAATAAGTGGAGTGCTTAACTCCTGTAACATTGCCTGTTGCGCCATGATAACTTGGTTTTGCAATGCCTCACGCTCTGACTCAGACTGTTTGAGATCGGTCACATCGGTGGCGATACCACAAATAGCAAAGGGATTGCCTTGTTCATCATACAGTGGAAACTGTATAGTCATAAATGTGTGGGGACGATCTCTCAAGAGAAACTCATTCTCGAAATAGGCTGATTGACCCGTTTCAAAGATGTGCCGATCATTCTCCCGCCAAGCCTTGACTAGCTCCGGAGAAAACAACTCTTTCTCCGTTTTTCCAATAATCTGATCAGGGGCGACTTGCATCACAGCAGCATATAATTGATTAACCAGCAGTAGCCGCATGTCGGTGTCTTTTACATAGATCACCAAAGGCGCGTGATCGATAATCTCTTGCAAAAGACGCTGATTTGCACGAAGGGAAGCCTCAGCCTGTCGCTGCTCAGTAATGTCGGTTGCGATGCCGCCTAGCGCATACACAGCGCCTTGTGCATCAGAAATTGGGAAGCGGACTGAAACATAGGTACGAACTCCTTCAGAGGAAGAAAGCGTCTCTTCAGTAACAACAGATTGAGACGATGCATACACTTGATTCGTCTTTTCTTTCCAATCTGTCACCAATTCGGGTGGAAACAATTCACTTTGTGTTTTGCCAATCAATTCATCGCGGCTACGACCAGACCATGTCTCAAAACTTTGATTGGCAAATAACATAACTCCTTCTTGATCAACGGCATATATAGAAGAAGGTGTATTGTCGAGAATACTGTGTAAAAGAAAAATGTGTCGTTCAGATCGTTCGAGGGATTGTTGTAGTATATCTATCTCTTTGCGTAGTTGCAAATTCTCCTGAGTGATTGCATCATTATCCATCGCTAACCACAACCTCTTGCTCTCTATAGTCGACCTTATTTACATTACACTACTAAATATTAGCATAATATAACACATGTTGAGGATATATACTACCAAATGGGATAACTAACAAATACTCATAATGAACACAACAGGGGCGGCTATTTGTTAGTATCTTAGATCACTCATCTGGTTCAAGATAAAAGCTGAGCGGGTACCCAGCATTCCGTGCAACACTCTGCGCTATATAGACACGATCTTGGGCTTCCTTGAGGGGAAGAGTTGTGACCAGCGCACGATTCTTCTCGTGGGCCTCGAACATAACCTCAACCGCACGATCTGCAGTGAGACCAAAGATTTGCATGAGCACAACAATCACAAAATCCATAGGAGTTACATCATCGTTTTGAATGATTACACGAAAAGGTTTTTCGAGTTCTTCTTCACTCACAACGACATATTCAACATCGGTTGTTGTCGTGGTTTTAGGAACCGTGGTCGTATCTTGTGGCATAAGCTACATAATCTACAATATACTTCATCAAATATCCAATATTATGATAACACGGAAAAACGAAATCAAGGAGGTCATCTGTTACCCCCTTGATTATCGACAGAAATAGCAAATTCTGATTGCTTTTATTTATTTAGGAGTGTCATCTTGTTCTGTTCATGACGCTGACATAGTTCTACAATATCATTTTCCTTCATCGTAATCAGGCGCACCCCACGATCATACGTGAAGTAGTTGTACACCCAATTGGCAAACACAACCGCACGATTGCGAAAGCCGATCAGTTCGAGAAGATGGACAAAGAGCCAGCCAAGCCATGCGAGGAAACCAGTCAAACGAATACCAAAAGATTCGAGAACCGCTGATTTGCGACCAATTGTCGCCATCTGTCCTTTGTCGAAGTAACGAAACGGCTTCATAGGCTGGTTGTCGAGCTGAGCCAAAATATTTTTCGCGGCCTGTTTTCCCTGTTGAACAGCAACAGGTGCGACCATCGGATATGGCTGATTGCCTTTATATCCCTCTAAATAGGCCATATCACCAATAACGAATACATCTTCACGATCTGGGACATTAAGGGTTGGCTCAATTTTAACTCGTGCACCGCGACCAAGTTCGGCATCAAGACTATCGCCTAATGTCGCGCCACGAACACCCGCTGTCCAAACGACGGTACCAGCTTCGATCTGTGTTCCATCCTTGAACTCAATCAAGCCATCATTGACTTGCGTAACCATCTTGTTGAACTGGACTTCGACCCCCATCTTGTCCAGACGCCTGTGAGCACTATTTCGTAGTGAGGTGCTAAACGGAGCAAGTACGCGATCACTGGCCTCAACCAGGATGACCCGCGCCTGATTGACATCAAGCATAGGATAGTCTTTACGCAACACATGGCTGATTAGTTCAACAAATGCACCAGCCAATTCAACACCAGTTGGCCCACCACCCACTACCACAAGTGTTAGCAACTTGTTACGCGCTGCCTCATCTTGTTCACGCACCGCACGCTCGAACATTGAAAGAATGTGATTACGTAGAAACTCGGCCTCGTCAATATCCTTCATGCCAAACGTCTGATGGGCTAAAGCATCATTTCCGAAGTAGTTGTTGGCACTCCCTGCAGCTACGACAAGATAGTCATAGGCGACAGGCGAACCATCGGTCAACACTAATTTGTTTTCAAAATCGACACCCTGCACATCGGCCATTAAGAAGTCAACATTTTCATACTTGCGAATAATACCCCGTACCGGGTGAGCAATCGACTCTGGTTCTAAACCAGCCGTTGCAACCTGATACAAGAGGGGCCAGAACCCATGATAGTTATTGCGATCCAGTACCAAAACATCAACATTTTTTTGGGCCAGTGTACGTGCGACACTCAAGCCACCAAATCCAGCACCAATAACCACCACACGAGGGCGTCGATTGGTGGATGGTCGCTCAGGAGCTACAACATATGTTGTTTGTGTACGTGTATTGACTGTATCTACACCGCGTTGTGCGACACGAGTTGTCGTAGTTTCGGTTGTAACTGTTTTGTTATCCATAGTAGTTTTTTTCTCCATTGTTGCCGACATGCGGTGCAAAATAAACATGCTATTGCAAGAAGAACGAAGCTATTTCCTTTGTTTTTGTATGTTTTTGCATGATGTATGCCACTTTCTATTTTTATTATAAGTGAAATTTGTCACAATTTCAAGTACTTTTTATCACAATATATTATTCGGTTCATACTACCAATAATCGTTTGTTCGCTCGTTGACATCTCTCAGGCGATGAGGTACAGTTACGTGATGTGTTTCAGGTTGGTGTTCTGATATGTTAAGCAGAAACAAGTAGAGCCGTATACGATTGTTTAACGTTCCAGACACATATAGACCAATCTCATGCCATTATTGATGCGCGTACAGCGCGTAGCATAAGTGATATCGAGGTTTATCATGTCATCTCCGTCACTTGACCAGCACCCCTTTCACACCCTTGGACAATTGCTCTCAGCAGGTGGGCAGCACGATGTACCGAATCTGCTCAAAGCATCGCTGGAACGCCTGATTACCTTCTGGCCTGCCCAGGCAGGTACGTTGATTTACCAAGCTCCACATGGTGAAATGATCACCCTTAAGTATGGAGAACTGGATGAAGAAGCTGCAAGACTAATCAGTGAGGCGCGGGAGGTGTTTGGACGGCGATCAGATGGTTCTGAGCCAGCTATTGGATACTACTGGCTTGATGATGATCGACAGTTGGTTGAGTTGTCGTTACGGAGTGGCAACCAAACGGTTGGAATGCTTCATCTCGTAGTGCGTGAACAAGACTCTGAATATGCAGATGAACCACGCAATGAAGAAGATATGGTCGTGCTCCTGGTACGAGCGTTGGGTGGCGAGGCCGATAAATTAGCGACACTTCGTCGCGCCGAACAAGACTTGCGTGAGTTGCATCTCCTTTACGAGATTGGCCAGTCGCTTGCAGCCAACCTTGATCTTCTCAGCTTGCTTGAAGACATGCAAAAACAAATATTGAAAGTTACTGGGGCAGAACGATGCTCTATTATGATGCTTGATGAAGCTACCAATGAACTAGTCCTTGAAGCAGCTGGTCAATCAAATCCCATGGAATTGAATGAATATCGTATCTCGTTGGATCGTGGTATTGCTGGCTGGGTGGCATCAAATGGTATTGGGCAGATTGTGAATGATGTCGAACAAGATCCACGCTGGTATGATGAAATTGCCCGTGATATTGATTTTGTTACTACGTCCATTCTATGTGTTCCTATGCGCCATGGTGAGCGAACAGTTGGGGTAATGCAGTTGCTCAATAAACGCGGCGGGGAACCATTTACTGAACAGGATCTGCGATTGATGACTACGCTAGCGGCACAAGCAGCCGTAGCTGTCGAAAATGCACAGCTCGTTCGGAGCCTAAAACAGGAACGTGACCGGCTATTGGCAAAAGAGGCGGAAGTCCGTGCTTCAATCGCCCGCGATCTCCACGACGGACCCACTCAGAGTATTGCTGCTATTTCAATGAATATCGAGTTTGTCAAACGCTTGCTACGTGCGATGCCAGAGCGTGTTGAACAAGAATTGGATGTGTTGTTAGATCTAGTCCAGAAGACCTCCTACGACATTCGTACATTGCTGTTTGAACTCCGTCCACTTGGACTTGAAACACAAGGGTTATTTTCCACACTTGAGCAATATGTGTCGCGTTTCCGCGATCCATCGGGCCTTATGTTGCGGCTTGAGGTGCAGCCTGGTATTCCCAAACTGCCCGTCGAAACAGAAGGAGCGATCTTTATGATTCTGCAAGAAGCTGTCAACAATGCCCGTAAACATGCCGAAGCACCCGAAATCATTATCTACCTGTTCCTGGAAGAGAGTCAGTTGGTCGCTAGCGTTCGAGATCTTGGTAAGGGTTTTGATATTAGCAAAACTGAGGCAAATTATACCACCAGCGGATCTCTGGGATTGCTCAACATGCATGAGCGGGCTCGCCTGATTGATAGTGAATTACGAATTCGTTCCGCTGAAGGTCTTGGCACAACGGTGGAATTGCGTGTGCCGCTCGAGTAGATTCGAGCGGTGAAACCGATTGGGCGCTCTCGTATTGAAGGACCGAGAGTGGTTTAAAAGAAACTAGTCATCCTCTGTGGTACTATGGCTAACCTCACTACTACAGTACCTACTGCACCACCTACCGCTACATATAGAATATTACACTGCATACTACACTTTTCGCTTCCCTGTGTGTTCTTACTACTCAAAAACTCTTGACACTCAAAATTCACCATGCTATGATGGCTGTTGCCCGGTACAGTTAATAGTTGCCTCTATATATCTTACATATCACATACTAACTCACCTCACTTATGTCTACACATAAGGGTTTGTCTAATATTTGCACAGAAAGTGTTAACATTTTCTGTCTATTTCCCGTGCAAATATGGTAATTGTCGTGGGGTTGTTGGGATCGTTGTTGACATCCCTCATTCATAACTTGTATCAGAACAATCCATAAGATCGCAGCCGTTTTAGGAGGAATTACGCATGCGTACTCATCGCCATGTCCGATGGTTTCGTGCTCTGTCGGCCTTAATCAGTCTCATGCTTTTGCTTACTTCTCTATCATCCCTAACGCCCACTACCCTTGCAGTTTCCACCTCCCACATGCCCAATCCGTCAACAGACAACATACGTGATGATTTTGACCCAACCTTTAGTAGTCCAAGTTATCCTGTGCATACCATCCAGAGCCCAATTGATTTATCTTTTCCACCGAATGCAGGCAACTGGGCACCACCTGTGACAACCGAGATCACATTACCCCCAGGTAGTTACCACCAGCAATTGACTGCTGATGTGACGCTCAGTGGCGACAATATTGCAGTGGCCAAGGTCGCACTCTTCAGTGCTGGCAGTGATCGCTGGGAAGAAGCGGTGCTCGCTGAGAAACAGGGAGCCGGGGTGGTCCATCACACTGGGACAGTTTCCTTAGGTTTTTTCGCAGTCCCTCAAGAGACACCACTAACGCTCAAACTCCGGTGTTACAAGGGGAGTACCGATGACACTGCAAGTTGTAGTTTTCGCAACTTGCGTCTGACCGATGCTGTCCCCGGTTGGGTAGAGCTTGAATCCGCTCCTACCAATTTAGCCCATACCACCGTCGGCACACACATCGGGGACATTGTCGCTGACCCACAGCATGGATCGTTTCTAGGTTTTACTATCAACAGTAGTGGTAGTCGCCGAGCAACTTACCGCAGTCCACCACTAACGTTTCCAACAATCAAGCGGACTGATGTAGTTACCGCCAGTGTGCGATGGGCCCGTCATACAAAGGACAGCAACCCTGTCTATAATGCAAGTGGGGCCGAGATTCGCTTTGTCACCACAACGGGCCGTGCGGCTGGATTGGTGTCAATCCCACGATTGGATATTCCAACAAGAGATCCCATTGATATGTTGGAAGGCTGGACAAATACTACTCAGACGCATTCCACCAGACGGTTGCGTGGTGTATCAGGCGAAACAGGCTCCATCGAGGTGATGAAGTGGGGTGGTTCCACCGATCACACCTTTGCACTTGATGATCTGCAACTCTATATCAATGGGGAACCAGTCTGGACAAGAGCAGATCAACCCTTTCTCGACCTGACGGTGACAGACAGCGCCTCGCAATCTGTCGAAGCATTAGCCCTGAATAGCGATGGCTGGCCTGCGATCAATGCGGCGACCGGGGCGGCCGCGAATCCGATTACGGTGACGGTAACCTTTGATCCCAGCGAGACGGAAAGGGATTTTGATACCTTGCGATTGTGGATCGGTTCGGAAGACACTGAGCAACGTTTCTATACAGGGTTCGCAGGAGAACAGGATGTCGATTGCTTTCCACCAGGAATTATCGCACACGACAGTAGCCAGTATTCCTATGAAGAATACGTTTTACGGTGCGACCTTTTCTATGCTGTATCACCCAATGTACGCACGATCCAGCGCCAGATCTGGGTACAGCCATCTACCGCTACGGTACTGCCTATTACCGCAACGCTGATCGATCTGGAAAGCGGTACTGAAGTTACGGCACGAGTTGATGTAGACATACCAGAGGCGGCGATCCATCCATTGGTCTTTTTACCCGGTCTGGGGGCTACCATTCCCCCTGTCTATGATAGTAACCCAGACGATACACTATGGATTGGCGATATGATTGCAGATTATGGCACATTCTATGAAAATCTGGAAAAAATGGGCTATGAGCGCGATGTGACCTATTTTCGGTTTCCATATGATTGGTTGCGTAGTACCATTGAAACCTCGTCACATCTCTGGACCAAACTCGACACATGGGATAACATTGCCGCGCAGGTCCCCTGGGTGCATTCGGATGGGGGCGATGCCAACACGGTCACCTTTGATCTGGTAGGACATAGCACAGGCAATCTTGTTGTGCGTGCGTATGTACAGGGACCAGAATGGCGTAGCACACGTGACAATGTGCGCCGCTGGGTCAGTATTGCCGGGCCATTACAAGGCGTACCCAAAGCCTACCGTGGGTTCGAGGGCTTAAATCCTGATCTGGGGAAACTTGAAGATGGCTTTCCCCTTCTCTTTGCGGGGCTAGATGCCTGGATCTTTCAGCGTGCACACCAGGCCGGGTATACAATCCCAATCGATGAAACTAATGTCACTCTGACCACACAGAATAAGTATCTGTTTGTACACGATCCAGAGAACGGCTTAACCATCCTGCCGGAATTTTTACCTACCTATGGTGATTATTTCTTTGATGGAGATAACAATCCCAATCCCTATGGACGTCTAGCGAATCCTTTACTCGAAGATAGTAGTGTCGTGAATGGGACCCTGGATGATGCCCGTAATGGCACCATGGAGGGCAAGGTCTTTGATCCCTACCTTGGCAACCCTCATCTGTTCAATACCACAATCTACGAAAAACCGATTCCCCCAGGCTTCCAAACCACCTACCGTGGTTTGAATACACCTGCTAAGATGGCCCTGCTGGAAAGCCGTATTGGTGCTGATAATATCTGTGTTGTCTATGGTGGTGCAACAGAGAATGTCACTAACCCCACAGACACCCCAGAGGGGATACGTGTGAGTGAACCTCAAACTATTGCACCTTACTGGCTCAATGGCATAAGAGTGCGTGATATTCAGACATCAGGTGATGGACTCATTACTGAAACAAGTGCCGATTTGAAAAATATCTGGACGGTAGAAGTTCCCTCTGAGAACACATTCGAGATCGAGAATGTATTAGAACGACAATCAGATCACACCAACATTGTTGGTGAGCAACTGTCGATCAGTGCAACCACACAATGTCTGAGCCAACTCAAAGCGCCCTTCCTGACCAAACACTATCCTCGTCCAGGAACAACTACTGCACCAAAGGCGCCCCTACCTCCGGCCATTGCATCGACACCGAGTAGTACCGCCCCCATCCAATCGTTGTTGCTCTATGCGCCGGGGCCGGTAGACCTGTTATTGACCAACGCACAGGGACAACGTCTTGGCTATGATACAGATAGTGGCACCATCCTCAAGGAGATTCCTGATGCAGTGTACTATCAGGACAACAATGAGCAGGCGGCCTACCTGTTTGTCTATGGTGCTGATCTAGGGGACTATGAGGTTACAGTCACAGGTACGGCTGTGGGAGACTATGAGGTGATTGGCTGGTATGAAGATGATACCGCAACAGTCAATCTGGTCTATGAAGAAGGGACTGCGTCAGTTGGATCAACTGCTCAGATTGATCTAGAATTGCCCACAGACACTCGTGATGTTCCGACCCCTCCACGGGTTCAGACAGGCCCCGATTTCCAGGTGATGGTTGGTGAGATAGCGCGTTTTACTGGGTACTTGAGTGATATCAATCCGCAAGATACCCATACTATCTCCTGGGACTTTGGTGATCAAAATAAAGTTGATGGCACTCTGACACCTGAGCACACCTATATTGCAACCGGGCAGTATACGGCCACGCTCACCATTACCGACAGTACTAATCTGGTTGCAAGTGATATTGTACGGGTTG
>JBCDFA010000262.1:0-11084 GCA_039178835.1 Chloroflexota bacterium | reverse complement strand
GAGCCAACCGCCGTGCTGACGCCGCAGGAAGCCGATGAACTGTTTGATGTGATCCGTTCGCTCACACAACAGGGCACTTCGATTATCTTTATCACCCACAAACTCAGAGAGGTACTTGCCGTTGCCGACCGCATCGTGGTGTTGCGTCGTGGTGAAGTTGTCGGTGAAACTTCCGCTGTCACGGCCACAGAGCGCAGTCTGGCTGAAATGATGGTCGGGCGTAGTGTGGTGCTGGAGGTTGAAAAGACCGAAGCCCATCCTGCCGAGACCGTGCTCAATGTGCATGGATTAAGCACCAATGATGACCGTGGGCAAAAAGCGGTTGATGGTGTTTCGTTTGAGGTGCGTGCTGGTGAAATCCTTGGTATTGCGGGCGTTCAGGGCAATGGTCAGACCGAACTCATCGAAGCTATCACCGGCATGCGACCTGTTCTGGCTGGCGATGTGCGGATCGGCGGGAATGATTATACCAATGCATCGCCACGCAAAATCTGCGAAGCTGGCTGTGCGCATATTCCCGAAGACCGCCAAAAGGATGGGCTGGTACTATCCTATTCTATTTCCGACAACCTGGTGCTCAATTCGTACTATGTATCACCATTTGCTCAGGGTGGCGTCATGCGAGAGCAAGCCATTCGAGACAATGCCATCAAGCTCGTTGATGACTTTGATATTCGTACCCCGAGCCCGTTTGTGCCTGTGAGCACGCTTTCGGGCGGGAACAAACAAAAAGTCATTATTGCTCGTGAGATATCACGTGGCGTCAACCTCATTATTGCGGCACAACCAACTCGTGGTGTTGACGTGGGCTCTATCGAGTTCATCCACAAAGCCATGGTGATGGAGCGCGACCGTGGCGCGGCGGTGCTGCTTATCTCAGCCGAGCTTGACGAAATCCTGTCGCTGTCGGATCGTATTGCTGTGATGTATCACGGCCAAATCGTGGCAACGCTCCCCACCTCAGAAGCTACCCGTGAGCAGCTCGGGTTGCTGATGGCTGGCGCTGAAGACGACCAACCAGTGGAAGAGGGGCAACTTCAACAACGAGTGGCATCGTCAACAACATAACCACTCGTAGTTTGACAAACATCTCACCTGCATCTACGATGATCGTGCACATATTACAAACAAACGTGTGCACGATCTGATTTACCTCAGAGTGAGCAGGGAGAACGACTATGCGTCTGGTATTGGCGCTCCTGATATGCACAATCCTCATCCCACTCCCCCAACAGACCGCCCAGGCAGCCACCAACCCCGAAATACGGGCCTTCTGGGTCGATGCGTTTCACGACGGCTTCAAAACACCGCAACAGATCGAGCAGCTTGTGCACGACGCCGAGTTCGCCAATATGAACACGTTGATTGTGCAGGTGCGCCGACGCGGTGATGCATACTATCAGAGTAATGTAGAGCCACGCAGCAATGATCCATCTTTGGCGCCAGCGCCCTTTGACCCATTGCGTATGCTCATCGATACTGCCCATGCCCGTGACATTGAAGTGCATGCGTGGATCGCCGCCCTCCCGGTCTGGGGCGACAATATCGGAAACGTGCCCGACGACCATATCCTCAACTATCACAGCACCAACGCATCGGGCGACGATGACTGGATTATGCGCTCTATCGATGGGGATATTCGCGATAGTGAAAAAAATATCTGGCTTGACCCTGGCCATCCCGCGGTTATCGATTATACGGAAGCCGTTGTACGTGATCTGCTCGTACACTACCCAGAGGTCGATGGTATTCATCTGGACCGTATTCGCTACCCCAGCATCGAGTTTGGATATAACCCGACCGCTGTTGCACGCTTCAACGCCCGTTTTGGGCGTACAGGGAAACCTGAACCGTCTGACCCGTTGTGGACGGAGTGGCGAAGAAAACAGGTGACGGCCCTTGTCCGCCGGGTGATGCTGACCACGGTTGAGTTGGCACCCCATGCCCGCGTAAGTGCCGCCGTCATCGCCTGGGGCGATGGTCCCACGCAGATGCGTGGGTGGGAACGTAGTACGCCCTACAAACAGGCATTGCAGGACTGGCGACTCTGGCTCCAGCAACGACTCATTGATACCGCCATCGTGATGAATTATGACCGCGAGTATGTGCCACAACAACAGACCTACTTCAACAACTGGCTGGAATGGCAAACGGCTTCTGGACGTGGGCCAGTTGTCGTTGGTGTGGCAGGCTACCTCAACAGCGTCGATGATACCATTGCACAGATCAAACGCGCTCAACAGACCGGAGCACGTGGCGTTGCGATTTATTCGTATGCTGTGACCAATAAGGATGAACAGGCACGGCGTGCGTTGCTTCAGGCACTGCGAGATGACCCATTCAGCCAGCCAGCACCTATGTCGCCGATGGATTGGAAAGAAGTCCGTGGCGCGTTGCAGGGAACACTGCAAAATGTCGACGGAGTTGCCGCTGACAGCACAGTGGTCATCATTACAGGACCAGAAACACGCTTTGTAATGAGCAACGCCAGTGGATGGTTTGGCGCACCTGGTTTGACGCCCGGCACCTACACCGCACTCATTCGTCTGCACGGCGACGAGGTGCTATGGTCGCAGATCGAGGTCTCGGCTGGCGCAGTCACCGAAGTGCAGCAATGGACTGCGGGCACCCTCTCACCGCGTGAACAACTCTTGATGATGTTACGCCCATACAAATGATTGGGCAACCAGCAAAACTATCAGCGTTCTGTTGGCACATCCACACGCCACAGGCGCACCGTCTGGTCCCGACTTCCCGACACCAGCCACTGCCCATCAGCGCTGAACGCCACATCCAAGATTACATTCCGGTGGCCACGTAACCGTTGCAGAGTCTCTACCTGCGGACAAGGACTAAAAGATCGCACCTGTTGTGTTTTTGGATCAGGAATGCGACAGAGACCCTCCTGATTGTGCAATCGGTCAGGGTTTAAGCGTTCAAGATAAATCATACCATCCGGTTGCCCAATTAGCGGTAACCCGGACGTAAAGGTGCCAGCATAGCTTGGGCCTGCACGAGCCAACACATGCTGCTGGGGATGAAATACCATAGCCGGAACATCAAAAGCGGCGATATCACCACTCCAACGACGTTGCTGTGTGGTAGTGGACCAGATCGAGGTCTCGTTTTGGGTGACCAGTACGATATCCTCATTCGTGGGGTAGAAGTGGAGTGCGCGAGTTGGTGCACTATCCCACGGGGACCACTGAACCAAGAGATCGCCCGAAGCGACATCCCAGAGCGAAATCTGATTGTCTATGGTGCCAGTGCCAAGGCGCGTGCCCGCCTGATCGAAAGCAACTTGCATAATTCGTTGATATTGCACCGGATCACTAGCTATCTCGGGGACACGAAGCGAGTGCCGTACCATTCCTGTCGCCACCTCCACGATGAGTACCTGTCCTTCCGCCCCACTGATGGCCACCAATGCCCCGTCACGGCTGAAGCGGATGGTCTCGATAATACTCCAGAAGGGGCGTCTCGGCTGCTCGAACGACTCCACAAAGGTCTGCTGGGTCAGGTGATAGGTGGCCCGCTGAGTGAGAGTTTGGTGATGCTGAACATCCCAGAGGATGATCGTACCCAGATGGTCCCCTGAAACCAGATGTTGTCCATCGGGACTGAGCGCCAGCGCACGCACCTCACTCCCGTGCGCTGCGATACGGATGGGCGGTGCCTCATCGCGCAGTGGCTGCCAGAGCAGCAGTTCCCCGGCGTGCGTACCCGCCACGACCAACTCGTGTGGATCGCGCACCGCTACCGCCGCGATAGGGACTTCCTCGGTATGGGTCGCGACCAGTGCGCGAGTGGGCCAGAGCCACCAGAGTGCCATTCCCACCACCAGCACCAGCAGCACCCCACCACCACGCACCCGAGCCGTCTTGCTTAGTGGATAGCATAACATTATCACGTCCTTTCTTGCAGGATTTAGCGGTATACAGTTGAAATATATGAGTTATACGAGTTACGTTGGTAGAGATCAGGAGAGTGGCATTGACGCTGGCGCACGACGCCGCTCGAGTGGGATAATATCTTTACTCATCAAACTGGTGCTGAGACCATAGGTAAAACTCATGCCCAGTACCAGCACCAGCAGTGACCACCATGTATCGGACATCAGGTTTAGTTGATAGGGAATGGCTACCAGCAGGAAGAACCCACTCATAGCACAGCAAGGTATACAACAGCGCCACACCGACGTGTAAGAGATACGTTGATTCAGGATTGCCGCACCCAGCCAGTGACACATGCCCATCGCGATGAGCATACCGAGAGCGAGGTATTCGACATACGGATGTAACCCATTCACAGTGAGTACGGACCACAGGACCGCCCCACTCAGGACCGTCCAGGCACACCAGACCAGTATGGGTAGCCGACTAAAAGTCGTATGTCTCTGCACATACACGCCTTGTATCAGGGCGACATTGGCCCAGATAAAACTCTGGTACCCAAGGGATGGTCCAAGAAGCTCTAAAGCATTGACCGTGTTGTTCACGTTTAAGGCGCTACCTGCCCATAGGAAGCTCATTGCTACAAAACCAAAAAAGAAGCCGAAACTAAGTGTCATCATAAACATCCTACTAAAACGAGACTGTCGGTTATGCTGAGACATGGTGGGTACCTCATGTTCTAGTGTCATGATAAAGTCTGTACGCTTAGTATTTGAGTTTTCCTGATGCCAAATATGCTATACCGGGTAGTACTCTGATGCCGACACTCGGAGACGATCAGCGGGGATACAATACCTGCTCGCAAAACCTATGCAGAAGCCATAAAAGAGACTGGGGACTAACACAACTAACAGGTGTAACCAGAACGACTCTGATAGTAAGGGGGCGAGCAACATAAAAGGATACCGTAGCAAATAAATCCCTCCTATAAACCCAAGGTGAGCACCCCACCACTGCCAGGGCATCCAAAAGATACGCTGATTCAGGAGCATCGCACCTAGCCATTGACATATACTCATGCCGATGAGACCACCAAAGAAAATGAGGGGGAAATACGGATTTAACCCAACCACAAGATCTACACTCAACCCAGCAACGAGGAGTATCGACCAAAAGGCTAACCAACTCAGGACAGTCCATGTACACCAGGCTAGTATGGGTAGCCAGCCAGAGGTCGTATGTTGCCATGCAGATGAACCTTGGATTAGCACCATAATTCCCCAGATGAAGCTTTGATATACAAGTGTTGTCCCCAGATACTCTAAAGGGGCAGGAGAACTATTGACATCCAAGGCCATCCCTAACCAAGAAAGAATTACTATTTCAGCACTGAGAAAAACCCCAATGCTGAGTGTCATCATAAACATCCTGCTAAAACGAGACTGTCGGATATGCTGAGACATGGTGCTTACCTTTTCTAAGTGAGGTTATGTTTGGGATTATTCAGGTTGTTGCGTGTCAAACAGCCTATTCAACGATGTTCTCTCTTACACGACTCAGGGGGTCTTCAGTCGCCACACACGAACGGTGTGGTCATGGCTTCCTGATACCAGCAGGTCACCCGCTGAATTGGTGGCCAGATCATTGACCCACGCCCGATGCCCACGTAAGACTTGCACTTGCAATGGATGGCCAGTGCTTGGTAGTTGCCACTATGAATGAGCAATGTGGCCTGTCGCGCAAAGACCACACTGGTGCCGCTGAGCACGTACTCTTCACCGCGGCGCTGTTTGGAGGGAACGTCCCAACGTCTGATATTCGCATTATGGTGGAACGTGAGCAGTTCTGTACTCGCTGCATCAAACATCATCGCACGCATAGTAAGGCCTACATTTTCGTGGGAACCCGCCAGCGTAAAGGACGTATGAGTGGACAGGTGCCACAGCACCACACTCCCATCAAATGCACCTGATGCCAAATAGTCACCATCGGGGCTAAAGGCCACCCGCTGTACATCCCAGAAAGCATCTGGGGTGTTTGCAACTGGATGTCCTTGTAGTGTCTGCACCATTGTGCCAGTTTCCGCATCATTGATGAGAATGTGTCCGTTCGGCGCACCACTGGCTACCAGCCGACCGACAGGATGCACGGCAATATCAGTAATGCCGACGGCCAGTGGGCGACTGCCCTCGGGGGTTAATTCGTGGATGCTGGTATCGGGAGTTATGCCAGGGAATGTATGGATACGTTGTCCCGTCTCAGCGCTCCAGAGATAGAGCATCCCGTCGGCACTTCCCGATAGAAGCGTGCCATCGAGTCGGAACACTAGCGCAGTGATGGTGCCCTGATGCCCTTGCCAGGACTGGAGCATCTGTCTGGTGGGGTAGTCCCAGACCGTGATGGCACCAGTAGCATCACCAGCGGCAATATACCTGGCATCGTCGCTGAGCGCCACCTGGGTCGGTGGATGGGCCATGCTGAAGGTATGCTGGAGGGTTGATTCAAAACGGTGCCAGAGCCAGATACTGCCGATGAGGAGCAGTGCGGCGCTCCCAATGATGAACAGTGGTAATCGTGGAGTAGGATAGCGGACCATAGCGGGAGACCTTTTGCTAGAGATAGAGTTGTTTTTACCAACGAGTGAAAACCATGAGTTTGACATATCTGTATCAGACGACGAGGTGCAGCAATGTGAATTTGTAGAAGTTGTACACTATATGTACAGAAACTTTTTGGAGCTTTCATGCGTTTGGGAGCAATGTGAGACTCTTCTCTCAGAGTCCCAGCGAGATATGGAGATGATAGCATCGAACGCAACGCTGGTGCAACTCAATATTGCACTGATATTGCAGTATGCTGGTTTTAAGTAACCATACTAAAAGCAACCAGATATAGAAGAAACCTCTATTTAACCATTTGCAAGTATAGATGCAACTTTCTGTTTTAATTTAAGGCTTTCTGTTGCAATATCTTCCAGTATCTGACGAAACGCTGCTTGTTCTTCCAAAGGTAGCCCTTGAAAAAAGAATTGGTAAGACACACGTGATGCACCGTCATTTAATATGCGATAATGCATTATCTTGAGCCACTCCATCGCATAGTCGGGAAGAATATGGATTACCTCTTTAAGTGCTTGAAGCACTTCTTCTGTATGAAAGTCTTCTAGAAAATGCAACAAACCAAACATAACTTCGTGGTGCTCACAGGCATCGTCGAAAACAAGCAACAAACGTGGTAGATATTGCGCGTCTGGGTTGGCTGCAATCTTGGCCAGTGACTGATCAAAAAGCTGTACTTCTTCCTCTGTTTTCATCAATCTGTTGCTATACAAGGTTTCGATCAAAGCATCCTGAGCCATCCATAATGCCTTTCACAACGATAGTGATAACCACAACAGTGCAACAAGCGCTCAGCACAAGTCGCACTGCTACACCAGATGATGATAAGCCAGGTTTCTACAAGCGACTAGGGAGACTTACTGGGCGGGGCATCGCTGGCTGGTTGCGGAGACCAATGGGCAACCAGCATAGGGCGCGCATTCCAGAAGTACTCGATACCTGAGCCAATCGTCCAGACGAGCGCCAGCGCCATTGGTATGGGCCACGCATTCGCAAGCTGTGCAAGCAACAGCAACGGCCCGGAAATCCCTTCGAATGCAAGGACAAACGGTGCGGTCGCCGCACCAACGAGCGCCGCTGCAACCAGACGCCAGATTAGCGCGATGACAATAATCGTGAGCTTTTGTTTGCCCCATGCCCGCGCCGGAATGACTTCGCCCTGAGCAGCCGCATACGATCGTAACCCCGAAACGGCAAAATCACGTCCGATGATCAGGATGACGACCCAGCTAGAAATCAATTCCTGTTGGACCATCGGAATGAGTGCACCGGCCACGAAAATCTTGTCTGAGATCGTGTCGAGAAAAACGCCAAGCGGAGAGACGACGTTGAACTTGCGGGCCAGACGACCATCAGCAATGTCACTGATCGCCATCAGAAGCAGGAGTATAACTGCTGCGATATAACCAAGCGTAGTACCGGCGAGGATAAAGAGCACCAGCAGCGGTGTTGTTACGATACGAAAAAGACCCAATAAATTCGGAATGCTATGTCTAGTCAATGAAACCTCCTCGCCAATGACACATTCTTGTATTATACTCCTAAAATCTAGCGTGCAGTGAAGCGTGTGGGAAAACGAACAGGGCTATGAACACTTGTCACATTGCGAATACGATACTCCCGATCTGGTGTTAATGTCAACGTAGCTTTGGGCAACGCCGGGCCATTATTGACTTGAAGTAGTGAGCCGCTGTTCATTGGGTAAAGCACCACCCGTGCGGATTTGTCAGCCTGCACGTAATACTCTTCCGCAAGCATATCGAGGCGCAATTGCACCTGTGTGCCTTGGTACGTAAAGTTCGATATGCCATCATCTTGCAGCGCACGGTAGGGACGTGGGCGAATGAGCAGCGCTTCGGGTGTCATCGTGAGACCATAGTGCCCGCCATAAATGGCCATAAACCATGCAGCACTGTCCCAGGCCCGTCCACCATCGGCGCTGTTGCCTGCCCCATAACGTGCATCTGGTCCCGCAGCAAATTCAACAACGGGGGGATAGGTGGCACGCGCCATCGCCGTGTATGCACGCATCGTCCGATCCGCAGCATCTGGACAGCCGGCGTTTGTGTAAGCCGGAGCCGCGATGCCGACGATCCATGGTGCACTGGCATCCAGCATCCACAATGGCACCGGCGGATCGACCTCACGCCGCACTTCAGGCGGATAACCACCAAGTGTGAGCTTCATCGGCGTCGGTCCATCGAGCAGTGTAGGGAGCAGCCGCGCTAATTCAACAACCAACGGCCCATAACGCGGGCCATCATCTGGTGCGATCAGGCCACTCCGCAAGGCTTCAAAAACCCCAAAAGTCTCCAGGATTGACACGATCTGTCCATCAGCGCTCCGCCATGCGATGGGCCACACCTGATCATCGAGCCAGTAACCACCCTGTGTCGTTGGTCGATGAAAGGCTTCGCGCAGACGTGCGGCTCGTTCCTGCCAAATGGTTCCATCCTGCCCCACAAATGTTTCTAATGCTGCCAGTTCACGAAATGCACTATAGAACTTGGCCAGGGCGTAGGTGTGCATCACGCTGTTCCGAACCGAGTCATAGTATCCAAACGGAAATATATCGCGATCCGGCAGTCCATCACCATCGCTGTCGAGACGGACAATCCACATGCCAATACGCTCAAGTGTTGCGCGATGCTCCTGGTAGAATGCCTGATCGCCTGTTTTGGCAACGTACACATAGACGGCATGGATCAGATTAGGCATGCTGTCCCAACTCGCTCGATTCTCAACTAATCCGCGATCAAGGTAAATCGTTTCTGGCACTACACCCTCGGCATCAGTGAGGGTGAGAAATGTGGTAATGTTGTCACGAAAGACTGACATATCACTTAACGGATAGGCGTATCCACTGATCGCGTAATCAAGATCACGCGTCCAGAGACTGTTCGTATAACTGCGCTGGCTGGCCCGCAAACCACGCGTCCCCTGCACGGCGATGATGTTTGCGGCATAGCCATGCTCCAGCAGGAGATCGCTCACATTCTGTTCGTAGCGTGTTGTTGCATTTTCCGTACCAGGTATAGGGTTCATGAGGAATGGCATTACAGACAAGAGCAGCAAGAGGTGCAGCAAAACACGTTGATGCCTCCTGCCAGCACTGTGCGATTTGAACCATCCACCCCACATAACTACGGTTCCACACCTTCCTGTTCAGTGTCATTCAAACGCTCGTACCATACAACAGCGATCAGAGCCGTGATCAATGCCGGGGTGTAGAGGTAGGGCCACAACACCGGATTGAAGACGGTAAAGAGTACAAACGCGGCAGTAATACATGGTGCCAGCAGCGTCAGTGATGCACCGCGCCACCAGTAGAGCGCAAACAGACTGAGCAGCAGAGTGATCTGGATGGGTTTGAGCAGCCACTCCAGTTCACGACGCCAGAAGATACCGCTGAAGCCGATCTGTCTGGCCCAGGTGTTGTCCATATCCCAGCGTAGTTGTGGAAATAGGCTATTGTCATTGAACCAGCGGTAGGCGCCCAGAATGAACTGTTGCGGTGACCAGAGCAGAAAGGGTACGATGAGTGCTGCGGCAATCGCTAGGGCCAGCACCACATATCTTATCGTCTGGCGCCAACCATGGGAGCGCAGCCAGTACAGACCAACGAAGGGTGACACCACAGCGATCAGTGGTGAGGTAGCAGCACCAATGCCCAGCGCAACTGTGGCCCACCAGCGCTGACCACGAATGACCAGCGCTAGCGTAATGGCCAGCACCGCCCACCAGATCGGTGCGGTTGTTGCCTGCGTCCAGTGCTGTAACGACGGCAGCAAAAACACCCACGCCCATATCAGTAATCCGATGCCAGCGCCAAACAGGTAATTCTGTGTTCGTGCGCCATTCAGATGGGAAGTAGCAATCCACGCGAGTGCCGCACCAATGGTGAGTTCCGCTATAACATTTGTTACGCGAATATCAACACCAAGGACATAAGCCGGAAGATAGGCCAGCCACGTAACGGGCAGATAGGTGAGCGGCAGTTCCCAGGGCATGGTGTAGATGGTGTAGGGACTCTGTCCAGCCAGAAGGTTCGCCAGCGCACCCTGCACCAGTGGCAGCATATCGCCTCGGGGCGGCTCAATCGGGATGACACCAAAGCTGATGAGACGCGCAAGACTGCCCAGCGCGACGGCCAGCCAAACCAGCCATGTGAGCGGCGGTGGGCGGACGACAGCGATCAATAAGAAGACTGCACCAATCCCGAAACCAATCACATGCATGAGGGCCATATCAGGCAGAATAAATACACGAAAATCGCGGATGGTTGCCAGCCAGGCCAATAGCATGAGGAAAGTCACCCCGCGTCGTGCGAGACGTGGAGAAGCATGTAGATCGACACGTGAAAGATGTGAGGTGCTGCACACCCAGCCAAAGGCAATGGTGGATAACAACACAGCAGTTCCTAACACCAGTGTCGCACCCAGCAAACGACTCAGGCCATAAACATGCAAAGATCCGGTTATGTCAAGCAAAAGCGCTAGTGCGATGGTTAATGAGAAGACCCACCAGTATGATGCGATACCACTACGCAGGTGATTGATCATGATGCGTGGCG
>JBCDFA010000261.1:0-11140 GCA_039178835.1 Chloroflexota bacterium | reverse complement strand
GGAAGATACGCGGGAGTCAGGGAATCACCTGCTACGCTGGCCCGGAGATTGCTCCAGTTGTGAGAAACATAGGAACACAGAAACACAGGACACGGGAACCTGCGGCCATTGATTTAGAAATAGTTACGATGTAAATGGCTAAAGAATGGTGACATTGAGAGATATAAACCGTACTGGTGTAACTATGTCATCGTAGTTGGACTAGCCTTTCAGCTTTGTGACCATAACTGTCACAAAGGAGGTGTATCCTTCTACACAATAATTGCACCAAAACAGCAGGACAACATACACATGCCTATTCTATTTGTTACCGGAGACCTCTTTGTGAGTCGCTATAGTGCTCAGGCATTTGCCCATGGGTGCAATTGTCAGGGCTCCATGGGCGCAGGAATTGCGACGACCTTTCGTGCAAAGTACCCGGAAATGTACGAAACATATCGCGCCAAATGTAAAGCAGAACCACGCCAATTCAATCTGGGCGATGCGTTTCTCTGGAAGGACATTACCCATCCGTGGGTTTTCAACCTCGGAACACAAGAGCAATACTGGCGAGGCCGGGCCAGTTATGAAGCTATCGAAACAGCCCTCCGCACGATGCGACAACAGGCCGATGCCGAGGGGATTCAATCCATTGCTGTTCCGCGAATTGGTACAGGCTATGGTGGTCTCTCGTGGCGCAAGGTTCGCGAGATCGTTGAGCAGGTTTTTGATGATTGGAGTGGTACACTGTACGTGTATGAGGAGTATCAACCTGAAGACAACTCAATCGATAAGACGAGCAAATAAACAGCATCATTGATAGAAAGACAAGCATATGAGTCAGTCTGAATTTCCAGATGAATTAACCTTTCGGCCTCGCCCAGCCACAAACGTAACCCTCAACATTCCTGTAGATACCCTTGAGTCACTTGAACAGGTGGCTACAAACCGCGATATGTTGGTTGAAGCTCTATTGAAACTGTATGTTGGGCAAGGGCTTCGACAGGATGCTTCCCGACAATTTGCGGATCGAGTGCTTGATCTGACGGCACAGGTACTCGCACGACATGGCCAAGCACCAGAACAAATCGATGCCATTTTATATGAGATCCGTACTGCCACTGGCACATAGACGATACTCCAATTTGTCTATGTGCTTTTCTTGCTCACAACACCTACCTCTACTTATACTACAAAAATCCCCGTTTTCCTGCTGCTGAAGAAGATTACTCCCCCATCAAAAACTCCTACCATCGATAGTTATTAGAAATGGACTTAATTATCTATCCAAATATGTCTATAACCCACGTTCTACATAAGTAGTATAATTCTCAACCCTAGATGGTAACCTATGGTGCATTCTCAACGACGTACTATTACTTTGTTGCACTTTTCCGATTATCATGGGCAGGCAACTCCTTTCTACACTGAAGGCCAATCCAATGTTGCCGGACTCGCACGCGCTATTGCGTATCTGCGTCCCTATGCCGAAGATCCCAACACGCTTATTTTCAACGGCGGCGATGTCATGAGTCTGGGTCACCCCTCCTGGTCTGACAAATATTACTATGCGGATTGGACCATGTTCAATGATATTGTTGATGCCATGGCCCTGGGCAATCATGATGCTGCATATGGTCCCGAGATTTTCACCCAATGCCGGGAAAGCATTAAGTATCCAATTGTAAGTGCCAATACCTGTAACAGTGATGATCAACCCCTGTTTTTGCATAATGGCAAGAACTATGTCGTGTTTGAGATTGAGAATATACGTATTGGGGTATTTGGGTTGGCTGGTTCTGATTTTGATCGACTTATACCTTTACAACATCGCCCGACACCCAACACACATTTTGCTAATCGGGTGGAGATGGCTCAACACATCGTATCAACACTCCAAACACAGGAGCGAGTTCACGTCATCGTATTGATTGGTCATAGTTCACAAGCCGATGATATAGCTCTTGCCCAAACAGTTCCTGGTATTGATATTATCTTTGGTTCACACAGCCACATCAAAGAAGAACTATATCGTATTCCTGAAACACAGACTTACATGATCTCCCCATTTCAGTATCTCATGTATATCAGCAAACTAGAGCTTACTCTTATCGATGAGCAATTGAGCCAAATAGAGGGTGGATTGATACCGATGAGTCCTGACCTGCCTGAAGATGTGCATGTCGCATCCGAGGTGGCCCGAATGCAACAAAACTTTGCACAGGACAGACGTTTTACGATGCTCTTTGAACCACTGGGACGGGCCACAAAAGAGCTGACACTTAATCACATAATGACGGGGGAGTCATTACTGGGGAACTTCGTTACTGATATCGTCCGAGCCACCAGCCATGCGCACATAGCATTGATGACCGCCAACAGTTTTCGTGCACCACTGCCACCAGGTATCATCAGAGAGCAACATCTACAGGCCGCACTGCCCTATGATAATCAGATTTTGTGCTATACGCTGCGTGGCGAGCAAATTCTTACCTTGCTCAACTACAGCATATCTTGTAGAGGGTCAGATATGTTCTCACAACTATCAGGTGTTCGAATAACAATAGAGCAGCAAAGGCTGGTATCTGTCCAGATTACAGCTAACCCTACAGACACTACGGCTGGGTATGAAACGCTCATTCCGACAAAAGAATATAAGATGGCTGTAGCCGATTTCCAGGCACAGATTGTCAACGGGTATCGTGATATTTTTGCTGATGCAGCATATAGCGTAACACAGCGTGACCTTCGTAATGAAGTGCGGCTGTATATACAAAACGCTGCTGCTATCACCGCAACGCTTGATGGACGTATTCAAACCGTGTAGATTATCATTACGTTGGTATTGCTACAACAATCTCACTGGGAAATCGATTCTGTACCACGACCGTCTGGGTTACCAGGGTAAACCCGGCACGTTGAACCGGCTCACTCAGGCGAATGGGGCGACAACCACCAAGCGTGTGTGGGTTGATGACATACCTCAACTTCCATAGCGCCACAAACAAGCGGCTGGACAGGGATATTCCCTCGGTAAGCGACACCAGCACCATCCGTCCATCAGGTTTCAAGACCCGTCGAAATTCGTCAAGCACGCGGAAAATGTCTGTTATGTCAATTAAATCAAGCATGTAGGCTGAGAAGATTCGATCAAAACTGGCATTTGCAAAAGGAAGTGAAACCGCATTGCCCTCACAGAGTGGTGTGTCAATCCGTGAACGCGTAAGTTCGAGCATTGTGCGCGAGAGATCGACACCAACAACAACACCATCAGGTACAACCGTCTGGTGGAGTTGTGCATGTTCTCTACCTGTTCCCACACCAACATGCAATATGCGCTGATTCGGTCGAGTGGCAAGGAGTTGCAGAGCCTTCGATTTCGCATGGGCCTCGTAGCGCTCGGCAGCATTGAGCTGCCTGCCAAGGCGATTGTACACACGGCGTGCGGCGTCAACAGAGATGGTCTGTTCAATCATGCTAAGTAGCTCGCAATATGGTCCTGCAACTGAGCATACTCCTGGAGCGCTGGGTACTGAGGAAACTCATTGATAACTCGGTCTGGGGCACGAAAGAGCATACCCTTGTCGGCCTCACGTAACATCCCAGTATCATTGTACGAGTCGCCAAATGCGATGACCCGAAAGCCCAGATCTTTGAAGGCAATCACCGCATGCGTTTTGGGGTCTGTTTTACGGATGCGATAGCCGGTAATCATCTGTTGGGTATCGACTTCGAGTGTATGACAGAAGAGGGTCGGATGACCTAACTTGGCCATTAGTGGCATAGCAAACTCATAAAACGTATCCGAAAGAATAATACATTGAGTCCGTTCTCGAACCCAGTCCAAAAAATCAGACGCCCCCTCAAAGGGATCAATCGTTTGGATCACGGCTTGAATATCGTTCATCGAGAGTTGGTGATCACGCAGAATACCCAAACGTTTTTGCATTAACTCATCGTAGTCTGGTATATCACGTGTGGTAAGGCGGAGATCCGCAATACCCGTCTTCTCCGCGACAGCGATCCAGATTTCGGGTATAAGCACCCCTTCGAGGTCAGTTGCAACAATTGTTGGTTGATATGCCATGGTGATGATATTCCTTTAGGCTGATTGAGAAAAGTGCAGCAACTATCAGATAAGCGCATTATGACGTGGCTTACCATTGCCTGAATTTGAGTTCGGTCATCTTCGGTCGTCTTGCACATTCTTACGGGAGTACGTAGGTTTGTCAAGTCACATGAGGCAAAAGCAATAAAAGCAGGCATCCCTCGGGATGCCTGTACAGGTCGGAAAATGTTATTGACCAAGTTGGGCGTCAATGACTGAGGCCATAGTTTCAATCGACTGAAGACCAACGAGACGCTGCTCACCAATCTCAAAGATGGGTTGCTGAATGATACCACGGCTGCGCTGTTCGGCATCACTCTCCTGCAACGCTTCGAGGGTCTCCCGATTGGTGAGGCAGGTTGCAAATGCCTCTTGATCCAGTCCCTCGAGTTGCTGGCCGAATCCCAGCATGAGATCGAGCAATCCTTCATTACTCGTAGCCCAGACCGTATCTAATTCTTCAAATAATAGCTTATGCATTTGACGAAACTGGTCTTGTTGGGCAGCACAGGCAGCAGCTTCCGATGTTCGTATGCTGCGTTCCTGATGATTGAGCACGGCACGAAAAACAAGTTTGACTTGACCATCACGGACATAGCGTTCAATGAGTTCTGGTTCGACCGCTAACACGTAGCGTTGACAGGTCGGTCACAAAAAGTCGGAGTAGTCAGTTACAGTGACAGGAGCATCAGGGTTACCAAGAAAGGCAAAGCCCTCATCAGTAAGACCTTGGGGCATGCCGTCAAAGAGTGCGAATGGCACTTCCGTCGGTGTCGGTTCAGAGGTTGGCTCTGGTACGTCGGTTGGAGCAACTGTCGCTACAGGGACATCAGTTGCAGCGATAGTTGGTTCTGGTAGATCGGTTGGTACCATGGTGGCTGCGGGTTCGGTTGGCAGGGCCGTGGCTTCGCTGGGTTGCTCAGCAACTGGTGCAGTCGCCTCTGGTCCTGCACAGGCCGCTATCAGTAGCGATAGCAGCATAAGGTTGGCAAACGTACGAGTCATTTTGTAGCAATCTCCGTACAAGACAATGTGAAAATCTTCGCTAGTTCAAGTATAATGTATTATACACAATGTACTATCACACATGATATAGACACACAGGTGGTTTCAGCTTGTCTACCAACGACAAGACGGTTTATCTGGCACTGGGATCAAATATCGGAGAGCGACAGACTCAACTGACGACAGCGATTGAAATGCTACATCCACAAGTACGTGTTGGTGGAGTATCGTCGGTCTATGAAACAGAGCCAGCGTATGTGAGCGATCAACCGCGCTTCCTCAATATAGTTTTGCGTGGTGCAACAGTGCTTGATCCTGTTGCGCTGTTGGCTCTACTCAAAGATATAGAGCGTCGGATTGGCCGTGTCGAAGGGCCACGTTATGGGCCACGGGTTGTCGATCTGGACATCTTACTCTACAGCGATCAGATGGTAGATACAATGGAGATAACCATACCACATCCTCGGATGGCAGAACGGCCATTTGTGCTCGTTCCCCTGGCAGAGATTGCCCCCGATATGGTGCCGCCTGGCTGGCAGATGACGGTGCAGCAAGCGATGTCCCATGTATCGGGAAACGGTGATATTATCGCGTGTGTGGGGCGTTTGAAAGTTGACGCGAAGGATGTTGTCTATAAGGAGGCATCAGAATGAGACAGGATCGCGAAGAGGCGTTATGGGCTGTCTCGGCTCCGCTCTCACGGGCAGTTATTCCTATTATGAATGGATTTGCAAGACGCAAAATTCTGAGCTTTGGTGCTGTTCAGCGTGATATCCATTTGAATGGCATGACCATACATTACTATTATGCAGGACATCATGATCCACACGATGTTTCGCAACGACAGCCACTCTTGCTCGTCCACGGCCTGGCAGACAGTGCGCTGACCTGGTCATTCATCTTTGGGCAGTTGGTAAAACGATATAACGTGTACGCAATTGATTTACCTGGTTATGGCTTGTCAGGGTTGCCGAATGGTCAGACATTTACCAATCTCGACGAAACAAGCGCCGTGCTCACAAGTTTTATGCGAGATGTTATTGGACAACCAGCACTGGTGGTCGGCAATTCAATGGGAGCCTGGTTGGCTATCAAAACCATCTGGGAAATTCCAGAATTTGCACGTGGGCTGATTATGCTTAATCCTGGTGGTGCACCACTCAAAGGCCGTGTGTCGTGGCAGCCATTCCTTGATGATATAAGTTGCCAGGATCTACGCGGCGTGCGGCGGGTGATGCGTCAGATGCTCGATCATTCTCCACGACCATTGGTCTATCTTACTCAATTCAGTTTTCGCGATATCTTTTTACGACAAGTCGTGCGAGAGTTTGTAGCGGCAGTTCAGGAAGATCAGTTTTTGCGTCCCGACGATTTGAGACGGATGCCCGTCCCAAATGCTTTAATCTGGGGTATTACAGACAGATTTTTGCCCCTAGGATCGTTTGAATTCTTCCGCGACAATTTACCAGACTCACCAGTGCATGTCTTGAAACATTGTGGCCACCTGCCGCATCGTGAACAACCACGTTTTGTGGAACGTTTTATTGAGCAGTATGATGAAACATTAAATCAACCACAACGTACGGCCACGCCCTAAAATCATTTCTTACTCAGAAGTTTCTGAGAAAGGGATGGCAATACCAAACGACTTGGTTGGATTTTCCGACCACTGGCAATCTGTTTCACTGATTGCAGCCAACCCAGAAATATCACAACAAGCCGTGGGTCCCAATAAATACCGGCCCCGGCACGTATACGATTTGAGGCCTCTTCTATCGAGAGAACTCGGTTGTAGGGGCGCTGGGTAGTCATTGCATCAAATGCATCTGCAATCGAGACAATGCGTGCACCAAGTGGAATGTTTTCACCAGCCAGTTTATCTGGGTAACCTTGTCCATTCCAGCGTTCGTGATGATGACGGACAATGGGAGAAACAAGCGACGAGAGACGCAGTGGCCGAACAATCTGTTCACCAATGATAGTATGTTGTTTCATCTGGGTATATTCTTCATCAGTAAGCGGACCGCGTTTGCGAATGATCGCCTCATCAATCCCTACTTTCCCAACATCATGGAGGATCGCGCCATATCGTAGTGCAACAAGCTGCTGACCACGAATACCCAAACGCATACCAATAGCAACAGCAACTTCTTCCATGCGCCGGAGATGGCCTTCGGTATATGGATCTTTTGCTTCAACGGCACGTGCTAGTGCAAAAATGACGTCTTCTGCATGTTCAAGATGATCGTTGCGTCTTTTCATGCGCAACAAGACACGTACACGTGCCTCTAGTTCACGAGGATCGACAGGTTTCAAGAGGTATTCATCAACTTCAACTTCGATGGCACGTAATCGGGCGGCAGGTTCTTGTCGAACCGTTACCATAATAACAGGAATAGGCCACGTAGCGGGATTTTGCTTGATTTTTGTGCAGATGGTGTAGCCATCAACATCAGGTAGTTGAATATCGAGTACGACAAGGTCGGGCGGTTGATTACACACTCTCTGGAGTGCTGCAGAACCATTCGTTACAAGCTCGACTGAATGGCCAAATTCCTCAAGAAGTGCTGCAAGGGATTGACCCATCTCAGGATTATCTTCAACTACCAAAATACGGCCAGGTTCATCGCCTGTCATACAATCCGTCGTGTGTTGAGTAGCCTTTCGGCTTCGTCCAGTGTGTATAGATACCCCATATGTCATCGCAATGGCCTTCCCTCATACATGGTGCAACATTGCATAAAAAGTATTGAGACCACCTATCGTTGGTAACAACACAACAATTGGAACACTTGGCCAATTCTGTTCAATTATGTCTTATACGCTAAAAGAAAAGACAATCTGTATTGTTTGTATTCTGACCAATGACGGTCTTACGCTGCATGTTATTACGCACTTTGGTAGTATACAAAAAGCATAATTTTGTTATGCGCGTAGATGTGGTTATTCGATATATACTATAGAGAACCGTAGTTGTCAACCACTTGTTTTAGATATCTATTCAGGATGGAGTGACAAGAATGTCATAGAGAGGGGTAATTATCGAATTGATTAGAAAAAACATTTCTGGTTATCCGATCTCGTGTTACAATATACAAGCGGAGACTGGCAACGGTTCAAGGAGTTTGTATGAGTAAACAAGAAAAAAAGCCCTACGTGTATCCAGTAAAGAAGGAATGGACTGCCGAACAGATCCGCGCTTTACGTCTGCATATGCAACGGACACAACGTCAGATGGCTGATGAATTGGAAGTGCGTCAACAAACGATTAGCGAATGGGAAAATGGCCTCCATAGACCGCATCGCTCGATGCAACGCGTACTAACGATGGTTGCTGAACAGGCTGGTTTTACCTACCAAACGACCACTGACTCTGATAATCAGACACCTTCGACAAAAAAGAGTTGACATTTACACGAAATAGTGTTAACATCTCGACATTCCTGTAGAAATGGCGTGCTCAAAGTACGCCTATCTTTTCAACGTTATTATCCGATATAGGATATTCTCACGTTTGGTGTGAGGCGCTCCATCTCTCAATCAACATCAGTTCGACTGACGATTATATCCGTGTGCGCCTTCCCGATGCAGAATACATACCGCTGTCATCGGGTAGATGATCATGCCTTCGATACAAAGAAGTGCTAACTCCTCACCTCGCAACAATCTATCCACAACACTACCAGCAAAGCGAGATTTCCATGTCACGACGTCTCAATCTTCCGTGTGATGCCCTCCGCACCGCCTATGAGTCTGGCCAAACAACCACGGAAATAGCCCAAACCTACGAATGTTGTCCCACAACCATAGCCAACCATCTGCGACGATGCGGAGTGATATTACGTACAACACGCTTTCGTTCTATTGTTCTGCCTAAGACTACTTTACAACGACTGTATCAGAGAAAGCAACTTCCCCTCAAAGATATAGCAGATTATTTTGGTGTCTCCATTAGTACCGTTGGCAACAAGCGACGCTTGTACGGTATCCCTTCCAGAACACGCCGCTAATCTACAGCCACGTATGCTGTGCTAAAGGAAGCAGGGAAAGTATACCCTGAAAGCTACTAGATGCTTCCGGCAAGCAGATATGGCACATACCGGAATAGGATCTGACATACAACATAGGTCATAATACGATGATTAATAGCAAACATCCTTGATTGACTGATAGTCTCACAATGAGCATACAGAGAGCCTTCTCGGGTAGTTTCCTCTGCTGCTGCTATGCTAGTGTTATGCGCAAAGCAGAGATTGTTCTCGTCGCAAGGGGAGGCTGTTTGTGGAACTATCAAATCGTACTGCACATCCTTTTATAGTGTTACTAACCGTGAGTATCATAGCTGGTATATTGCTAATAGTTACCTACTCCATAAGAGCACACCAGCAAAGCATCTCTCAATTCAAAGACCTTACAGCCGCTACAGAGGCTACTTCAAGCGATGAGACTATGGCCACTGAGCCAGACAAACTTGTAGATGGACAAGACATAAGTAGTGTAGTGAGCATTGAAGCCTTGGTTGATCAAGAAGATATTATACAAGTCGACTTTATGTTAACGGGACTACGAGGTGTCTTTCGTTCCCGGTATGATGCATCATACTTTTTCTCTGGTAGTAAAGAAAACAAACCCGTTGGTTGGGATACAACTCAGTATCCAGATGGTGACTACACCTTAACTATCACAACATGGTCTACTCAGGGAGTGACCCACACCAAGCAGGTGTCTTTTCACATTACAAACCAGCGGACTCAATCCACAACGATTCCTCAAAATTCAATTACAGCAATGTATATCCCACTGACCCAGGAAACCACATCTCCATCAAACCTGACAATCATGTCAGCCAATACGATTAGCTTGCCAGGGCGTATCGAAGCAGAAGATTATCGCAAAGGTGGCAATGATGTAGGGTACTACGACACAACACCGGGTAATACTGGTACCAGTTATCGCACTGATGATGTAGACATTCAGTCGTGTGGTGAGAAAGATGCTTGTTACAATGTTGGATGGATGGATGCAGGTAAGTGGCTCGCATATGATGTTACCTTTGCCACTAGCGGTGAGTACACATTTGTTGCACGTGCGGCTGCACTGGGTAATGGGAAACACTTTCACATTTTGCTGAACGACTAGAACATTGCTGGTTCAATGGATATCATGAATACAGATGGACGAACATTCTGGATCGACGTGTACAGTGATCCCGTGATGATCGAGGCCGGAAATTATACCCTCCAGATTGTTGCCGATACTGACAGCTTTGATCTGGATTATATCGATGTAGTGGCAACGGTAACACCCCCAAACACTGTACCACAAACAACGACCATAGATGATTCAACTACAGCCGATACAGTTACCGTGATGGTTGACCGTGCCACGACTATTGGTACCAGCCAGATGGAGCTCGGCGCAACACATACACGCCATACCCTGAACGTTGCTGATGGCCGACCAGAGTCGGTCATGCAGGCAAGAGCTATTTTGGCCTCAGTCGCACAGTATCAGAACCAACACATTATGGGATGGGGTACATTAAATCCTAACCCTGCACCGGGAGAGTACGACTGGAGTTCGCTCGATGCGCGTATCAACATCATCCGCAATATGGGCGCAGAGCCAGTAATCACGTTGTGTTGTGCACCCGATTGGATGAAGGGCGGCGAACCAGGCACCACCAACTGGGATCGACTCAAATGGGCACCCTTCCCCGCTCACTATGATGATTTCGCGCAACTCTCCGCTGAAGTTGCTCAACGCTATCCTGATGTCAAGTATTTTCAGGTGTGGAATGAGATGAAGGGTTTCTGGGACAAAGAAGATCAAAACTGGGACTACTTCGCCTACACAAAACTCTATAACACAATCTATGATGCCGTAAAAGAAGTGCGCCCAGATGCTCAGATAGGTGGCCTGTACATAGTTATCGAAGGAACTGGATCGCACAAAGGAGGATGGCCAACGGAAACACTCATTCGTGCGCGTCAATGGGAAGTTATCAACTATTGGTTGGAGCATAAACACGGTGCTGATTTTATCATC
>JBCDFA010000260.1:0-11152 GCA_039178835.1 Chloroflexota bacterium | reverse complement strand
CAAGGTTACTAAACAGTACCAAATGTATTTATTCTTTAGTTGTTCTATTATTAAGAGGTGATTTCATGCTTCGCAGTTTCTTTGCACACGAAGAGGGCCAGGGTCTCGTCGAGTACGCTCTTATTCTGGTTCTTATCGCTATTGGTGTTATTGCTGTTCTGACTCTTCTCGGTGATCAAGTAGAAAACGTATTCCAGACAATTAGCGATGGCTTGAATCCATAATTGGTTCATAGTCACTCAAGCGATAGCTGTGAGAAATTTTCTTACAAACCCTTCCTAATCTGGGAGGGTTTGTAGTTTCTATACTATTGTTTGGCAAAAAGTACTGTCCCAACATCTACTAATTTATCCTTTACTTCACCCGACCAAATTGTTTCTCTAACTGACGCACACTCACCAGAATCATCGTGGGACGACCATGCGGACATGTTCGCGGCATCTCGCAGCGCTCCAGTTGGCTAATAAGTTCACGAATTTCCTCATGCGATAGTGTTTGCCCTGAACGGATCGAAGAATGACATGCTAACGTAATCAGCAGCGCCTCGCGCTGATCTGCTGGTGTCTCTCCACCCTGACCAACAAGATGATCGGCGATGTTGAGCAAGGCCTCAGCCAGATTTCCCTCGAAGATTTCTGAAGGAACTGCGCGAACCCGTAACCCAACCCCGAAATCTTCGATCTCAAACCCCCAATGCGCTAGCTCATCAACATGTTCAAGGATAATCTGCTGCGATGCAGGAGGCAACTCAACTGTCTGCGGCATCAGCAGGTTCTGACTGTCGATAGCGCCCTGGCCCCGTTGTACCATCAAGCGCTCATAGGCAATCCGCTCATGGGCCGCATGCTGATCGATCAGATACATGCCATCAGGCGACTCGGCAATAATATAATTGGCCGCGATTTGTCCAACCACCCGCAGTGGTGGCAAACGTGAGGGCATACCCGCATCTTCAGGTTCCGAGGCAGCGGGAATACTTACATCAGTGACCGGTTGTCGTTCCCAGGCACCTTGATCAGTAACAGATGGTAGGTTAACCGCGTGCTGATCGATGGCGTCTCTGGCAGGCCATGTTGCAGCAGATTGACGATATTCCTCACGATTGCTCAGATGACGCAGCTCAAAACGTCGTTGGGCTGTTTCACCAGGAAGTGGTGGCGGCGCTGTATCTTGCCACGGACGCACCTCTCCACTAGAGAGGAGTGCATCACGTACGGAGCGACCCAAAGGCCCCAGGACTAGTGGCGCATTCCGAAACTTTACCTCACTCTTGGTGGGGTGGATATTGACGTCAACTGCACTAGGGTGAATCCGCAGATCGATCACTGCTAACGGATGTCGACCTTTCATTAACAAGGTATGGTAGGCTTCTTCAATCACAAACACCATCTGTCCGCGTGGCTGAATCGCACGCCGATTGACAAAGAGGTGCAAATACCCACGTGAACTACGTGTAACCCCTGGTGGTGAAACCAAACCCTGAATATGCACCTGTTCTTCACCCTCGCCATAGTGCGTATCGAGTGGAAGCAACTGTCGAGCAACATCAAACCCATACAACTCAACCATCACCTCACGCACCGCACCACTACCACTCGTCTGAAATGCCAGCCGTTGATCAAGGAGCAGAGTAAAACGCACTTCTGGATAGGCCAAGGCATACTGCGTCACAGTAGATGCAATCGCACTGGCTTCAGTCGCTTCAGAACGAAGGAAATCACGGCGCACTGGCACATTATAAAATAAATTCCGTACACTAAACGTTGTACCACGTGAGCAACCACATGCTGAACATCCTTGCATCTCTCCACCAGCAATACGCAACTCCGTACCAACTTCCTCGTGGGCTGCACGAGTAGTGCACACAACCTGGGCTACCGATGCTATTGATGGCAGGGCTTCACCCCGAAACCCTAGCGTCGAGATCGACCAGAGATCGTCGGCGACCCGCAGCTTGGAAGTTGCATGACGCTCAAATGCGAGGATTACTTCCTCCTGCGCTATACCACACCCATCATCCTGAATGCGAAGTTCGCGCAGCCCACCACCACGTACCTCAACATTGATCCGTTGGGCACCTGCATCCAACGCGTTTTCAATCAATTCTTTGGCAACCGATGCAGGTCGTTCCACGACTTCCCCAGCAGCGATCTGAGCTGCCACAGTAGGCTCCAAAATCTGTATCGTCATACTCTATTCACCAGCGGCATATACCTACGTATAGGGTAAACACAAGTGCATGTGCGTATTGTACCATACGATAACGTGTAATGTCATCGCTGTACCTGAGTCTCAAAACACTCACGGGGTAGCTTCATCAGTAGTAAGCGGGGCTGATTGAGCCGGGACCAGCGTTGCCGGTACACTTTGATCGGCAGGTGGTTCGGCTATCTGAAGAGCAAAAAGCGTAACAAAAATGAGCACAGTCAATAAAAGCATAGCGAGGACACCTCCCAAACGACTCAGACGACGTTCGGTCGTTGGAGGTGCTTCAGATGCAAATGGTTTGGATGCAGGCTTTGATGGAGGAACGACAACTGTCGATTGTTTGGATGCGGTCGGCTCAGGCGCTAGTTTCCGAGTCTCAGCCTGATGCAGTGCAGCGATAGGCTGGGTCGATGGTTCTAATACCTCGGTAATGGGTTGAGCATCCCACTCCAATGCCAACACCTGGACAATGGCAACCGTAATATTATCTTCGCCGCCACGTGTATTAGCGAGATCAATCAGGGTATCAACCGCCTTAGTTGGTTCGTGTGCTGTAGCGATATTCGCCAACTCTGCATCTGGCACCAACCCATGGAGACCATCCGATGAGAGTAAGACCAGATCGTCAACCTGTAACGGCAGCCGAAACAGATCAACAGACACTTCAGCATGATAGCCAAGTGCGCGGGTAATAACATTACGATGTGGCGAGGAACGCGCCTGTTCATCAGTAATAATCCCCGCAGCAACCTGATCACCGACAAAAGAGTGATCACGCGAGACCTGCCGAATCTGATCCTGGCGTATCAGATAGGCGCGACTGTCACCGACGTTGGCAACATACAATGCGTCATGATGTAGCAGTGCAGCAACAGCGGTGGTACCCATCGTCCCGTGACCACGCTCATGTATCAGGGCATTGGCTTTGATAAAGGCGTGCTCAAGTGCTTTGGAACGATCTTCACCCTCTTGTTCGTAATATGTTCCAAGGATAGTCTGTACCGCAATGTCGCTCGCAACCTCACCGGCCGCGTGGCCACCCATTCCATCACACACCAGCACCAACCGTCCCAATCGCTCAACCCGAGCATCATCACCAATCCCATACGTATCTTCGTTATGATCACGGGTAAGGCCAGTGTCTGTTCGTGCATTGTAGATGAGCCTCATATGGCCTCCGAAACACCAATTCGGGCTAAACTAATGCCGCAAGTATAGCACGACCAATATGACCCTGCAACCAGCGAAGTAGGTTTGTGATGGTACTGAGTATTAAAATTTTGTTATTTACCGAAGTATCTGAAAAACACCGATCCAAAATAGCAAAAATGTGCTTTTTTGCTTGACTCGAAACAAGTGTTCTGATATACTACTTCTCAAATACAAGAACTTATGTTCTCAATATCGTGATAGGTGACTCACAATATTGAAAATACTATTTTTATTGTTTGTTTTTGTGAAACAGGAGGGACCTACAATGGCTGTACGCAGTCAGGAAATTCGCAAAGCCAACGCAGATGGTGGTGCGATTCGTTCACGCCCACTTACTGTGGCCCCTTCAATTACGCTGCATTCGCTGGCCTACCTAGTGACAGCACTATTGGCCTTACTCGCGGTATATGGTGTTATGGGGAATGTGATTAGCTGGGGAACGAGTAAATTTGACGATTTTCGCTATGGGAATCCGCGAACATACCAATTAAGTGCAGTGGTCGGGCATAACGATAGCCCTGAACACCCAACACATCTGATTGCGATGAACCTCAACCAACAGGTGGTTGTCTTACAATTACCAGGAGGAGATCCGGCACAAGTACGCACACTTACTGGGCCATATCTCTTTGGTTCAGCTGAAGAAAAAACCCCCGTCCTAATGCGATTGGAAGATCTGAACCGTGATGGTACACCAGATCTTGTCGTTAGTGCTAAAAATGAAGAGATTGTATATTTGAACCGTGACAGTGAATTTCAATTGATTACACCTGAAGAGCGAGCACAGCTTATCGGTATGCAGTAAAGCAATTACATCAGACGATATGTAGCAATCTTTATGTTAAAATGTATGGAATGGCGATATCTCTATAAACAACACTGAAGGAAGTAATTGTGCCCTCACGGTTTTCTCGTCCGCGCCTAATCGATGAAAATGATAAACAGTATCAAGCCTTTGTCGCACGAATTATGCTCACCAAAGATAATTATCGTGCAATCCGCCCACCCCGGGCACGGGATCTCTTTGGAGGAGAAGTCGAAGCAGCGTTGCGCGGATGGTTAAGCCAATACTACGACCTCTCTGATCGACGTATTATTGAATACCTCGAACATCGTGGACGCTCTGCTATTACAAAATATCGTGAATTAGATGCAGTTGTTTTGGAAGAGTCTAAGCATGCCCATGTGTTTGAAGTCAAAGCTAGTCAGAAGGCTGCCAGTTTACGTCGTGCAGCACGGCAACTTCATGATACTCGCCAGATTTTAGAAATGTTATTTACCCGTGTCTACACGACGATCCTGTTGGTTGATACAGGTATCCCCACAACAGAAGATATTGCAGCAATCATGCACTCCTCCGATGTTCCATCAGAACTACCACTCACCCTCAACGAACTTCTGACACAGCTACCCCATCTACAACTAATTGGGTCGCTTGAACAGCGTGTTTTAGATCCCACCATCATCAATGTACTCTGCTTTTCTGTAGATGATATTATAGAGATGGCAGGTGCTGAAAATCTGCATCTTAACTGGGACGATGAAGACGATCAGCAACCACCACCATCAAAAACCCAAGAATTCCATTCTTACACCACAGAAAGTACAGATGATAAAGACGATGATAGTCCAATGGCGGAGGCATTTAAACGCGCACTCGCGGATCGACAAGATCACGATTCGTAAACATTTGCAATGAAGGCATCAGCACATGTCTTTCACACCTATTGGATCGCTGTGTCAAACAGTCTCACAAGGGTGCTTCGCTGGTTGGATCGAATACCATTCTCCCTAGCCATAGTAGCTTTTTTTGTTGCAGTACTTGGTGTTTACATTCGCACTGCTGCCCCCAGTGTGCTCTCAGGTGACTCAGCAGAATTTCAGTTTGCTGCACCTCTACTGGGCGTCCCACATCCAACAACTTACCCACTGTACATTTTACTGGGCAAACTAACAACACTAATTGTTCCTGTAGGGGAGATTGCGTGGCGTGTCACCATCCTATCAAGTGTCTGTGCAGCCCTTACTACCGTCTGTTGTCTGTTACTGGTATATCGTACTGGGCAATCGAAATTGGCCGCCCTCCTCGCGGCACTCGCGTTAAGTGTTACTCCTGGTTTATGGAATGCAGCTACCATTGCAGAAGTCTATGCGTTATTGATGCTGTTACTAGCTCTGTTGAGTGTTCTCCTTATATACAACGGAATACACGCTGTTCCATTCTCGTCAATACATCGGACATCGCCTTGGCTCCTCTACCTCGGCGGCTTCGTCACCGGTCTGGGATGCACACACCACGGCCTGTTTGTGTTGACAGGCTTACCTCTCTTTATCGCCTATATCCTTCTTTCACTGATACAGCGCCACCTATCATTAGCCATATTGCCCTTACTCGTACTATCGTTTATGCTTGGTTTAACCCCCTTGATTTATCCATTCGTACAATTCGCTCAGTATGGACCATTTGATGGTATTGATGTTGGTCTGCCAGAATATTACTTCTGGGGTGCACCCACCTCTCCGCAGGCAGTGTTTGATTTGATGACAGGTGGCGACGTACGACGCGGCATTTTCCAGATCCCATCAATCTCTGAAGTCGGCCAGGTGCTTCACATGGTAGGTGATCGACTCATGTTTGAGTTTGGGCCAATCGGCATCCTGGTCGGTTTTATAGGCTCTATAGCCACCTTCCATTATCGGCGCGATGTAGGAATTGGTCTTGTGTGGATCTGTAGCGCAACACTTGCGTATCTAATCCTTTTGGGACCAGCCGTACAAGATGCACCAGTGTTCACCCTGCCCATGGTTTTGCCTTGGTCAGTGTGGATTGGTATGGGGGGATTAAGTACCCTGCGTATCTGTTCAAACTGGTTATCATCTCCTGAACGATTACCATCTACGACCACCGATCATCATAAACATCTAGGGCAACTTGGGCACATCCTCATGGTTGGATTGCTTGTCACAACGCTGATCTGGGGCTACACTCGTGTGTCGATCTCCAGTAAACGACATCTGTGGCTCTTCCACGATTTTGGCCAGACTATCCTAGAAGAAGTTCCGCCAAATGCTGCAATTATTACGCACTGGGAACAGGGCACTATTCTGCATTATCTGATGGCTATCGAGGAACAACGTCCTGACATTGAGATTTTTACCGTAGAACCACAAGATGTCAATTGGGGCGTGGTCGCAGACCGATACAATACCTATCGTCCGGTCTTCTTCATAGGCTCTAATGAAAGTGTCGCAGAACTACCAGTAGAACTGGTGTATGCGCATGACTACGCCCAACTCTTTCGCTTGACTGACTCCACAGATGAGTAACAGCTTCGAATAGGTCAGATACACAATCTGCTCTACCTCAGTATATTTGGTTTGTAAATAACGAGTCGCACTATACATATTTCACTCTTGCTTTATAATGTACATACGTAGAAACAACGTAGTATTTACCTGCTTGCAGACTCCTTAACAAACAACGGTGATATAGTTTATATTGAGCTGGAGTAAGTTATGAACGATAAGGTTTCATTTGGCCTCTGGGTAAAACAACAACGTAAAAAGCTTGGTTTTACACAACCAGAGCTTGCTCAACAGGTTGGGTGTGCCGTTACGACCATTCAAAAAATAGAGTCGGATACCCGACGCCCCTCGCGCCAGATGACTGAACGACTTGCTGCATGCCTGCATGTACAACCTACAGAACAAGCCACCTTTCTAGCCTATGCACGTTCCTATCTGCCGACTTCCGTATCTTCGATGGCTTCTCAGAGGGAACGCGTGAATATGCCAACTATAACAAGGCTGTTACCAGTCCTGACAAATCCCATCATTGGCCGCGAAGACGATCTTACAACAATTACTAGCCTGTTAATGGACACCAATGCGCGCCTAGTTACCCTTATCGGACCACCAGGAATTGGTAAAACAAGCCTTGCTATAAAAGTTGCTACTGATCTACAGAACTCTTTTGCTGACAATGTTATCTTCGTCTCATTGGTCACCAGCAGTGATATGCAATCGTTTACACACACCCTTGCTACAATGCTTAACCTCCAGATTGTGTCATCTCAGAGTGTCTTTGATACGCTCATTGTAGCATTACGACAACAACACACGTTGTTGGTACTCGATAATTTTGAACAACTACTTGGTGTTGCCCCTCTGTTAACAAGCCTCCTGACCCAAACACTACATCTCAAAGTACTCGTGACCAGCCGTGCCCGGCTTGGACTACTGAGCGAACATGTCTTCGTAGTACCAACACTCAAACTACCATCTTTAGACGATGATATATCACATATAGTACAGACACCGACTTCAGCACTCCAACTCTTTGTAACACGGGCACAAGCAGTTAATCCGCATTTCACCCTGAATCATCAAAATGTCAGAACAATTGCTACATTGTGTCACCGTCTTGATGGCCTGCCACTGGCACTGGAACTCGTGGCAGCCTGGAGTTATACCCTTTCTCCCGAAATGATGCTACACAATTTAGATGCTCAACTATTATCATATCATATCAGTCCGACCTATGTTTGGATACATCAACAAACATTGCAAGCCACATTCGATTGGAGTTATCAATTGCTCGATACACCAACGCAGAACCTGCTAGTACGCCTGTCGATTTTTGCAGAAGACTGGTCTCTGGAAGCTGCACAAGCAATATGTGGCCATACCAATAGTGACCTAAACTACGTCACAAGCAGCTTGAACAGTGAACATATTGACATAAGCTTTCTCAATCAGATACATACGCTGGTCAACCACTCATGGATCGAACCGATTGTAACAACCACTGGTATGATGCGCTACCGACTCCTTACGACTATTCGTTTGTATGCTTCAGATTATCTCAGACACTGCCAAACATGGCACCATTATCATAAACGGCAAGGTCAGTACTATGTAAATTTTATTGAACAGGTGAATGTTCGTGGGGGCCAACCAGCCAGAAAAAAAGCATTGATCACTGTAGCGCAAGAATACGGTAACATACGGGCGGCACTAGAATGGTCATCTGTACACGACTTGTCTTTATTTTTCGATCTGTGTGCTACCCTATGGTATTACTGGTATGTTCAAGGATACATCGCTGAGGGACGGCATTGGATTGAAACAGCACTCCAAAGCTCCTATCAGACTTCAGATGATACCACTTATGCTCATATACAGAAAGCTGCCGGCGTGTTTGCATACTCACAAGGGGACTATGACCAAGCAACCCATTACTTGCACACAGCTTTGACAATCTATCAGCACTTTGAGGATGCCCGTGGTATTGCGACTACACTCAATACACTGGGAGGCATAGCACGACTCCAGGGAAACGATATCCAGGCAATTGACTATTTTGAACAAAGCAGTCACTTATTACGTCAGCTTAATGATCAATGGGCGGTTGCACAGTGTCTTTTTAATATTGGAAATGTTCTGTATGATAATGCAGAATTTATACGCTCACAAAACATTTTTGAACAAAGTGCCGCCATTTTTTCACAGTTTCATAATCAGCGTGAATATGCTAGCGCCTTAATTAATCTTGGCAGCGTGAGCGGCCAACTCAAAGACTATGGGCGAGCCCGCCAGCTCCTCAATAAAAGCATTCATCTGTGGCGTGAATTTGGCGATCATCGCGGGTTAGCATCAGCAGTTGAAGAACTAGGGCATGTTGAGCTGAACATGAATAACCAGGTACAGGCATGTGCCTGTTTTCAGGAGTGCCTACAGATTCGACAGAATCAAAACGATAAACTTGGCATTATATGGCTTGTTGAAGACGTTGCAGCTCTCGCAGTTGGTTATCAGAACTATCAACAAGCCCAGCAACTTTTTGCCACGGCAACCGCCTTGCGTGAACACATTCAGTCACCCCGTTCCAAGGCTGAAAAGCATCGACTCACCCCTTCCATCAATATATTGCGTCAGCACGGATTTGATGATCGTACCTGTAGTATTAGCGTAACACCCTCGATAGATCATGTCACTGCGGAATTGTTTCAGATCCTGACAAGCTTCTGTAACCTGCACTAGTGCAATAACCTCTCCTGACCATCCTGCACGAGTCTTTTTGCAAAGTCGCCCTTGCTTCTTTGCAGACCTTGCAATCCATGGATTACACCTACTTGTGATGCCTTCTGATGTATTCCGACATGTGCTATACAGGAAACGCGTCAGTATACATACTGTATGTGTACACCATTGTCTGCGTTTTTGTCCGTCTTTTTGTCCGTCTTTTTGGCTTCCTGTCCAATGGTGTAGTAGGTTATAATTCTGGTTAACTTATGAATTAGAATTTCGTAAAAGGGACAAAAAGTCTCTTCAAACGAAGTATTCCGGACACCTCACTCTCAACCAAAGGAGGTTTTGATGACACACACCTTGTTCGCCTTCAATGCCAGCAACACAATGGCAACTCCGCAACCTTCAACCGGTATGTACGACGCTAATCAGCAGGTCTGGGTAGGTGAAAACGACGCCACAGCCTACTGTCGCTGGTATAGCATTACTTCAGGATTACCCACTGGTGGTTGTCATTATATAAGTAATTTACCAGGGGGTAGTGTTCATGCACACTGTCGCACTAGGTGTACTGAAGACTATGGACTCGGAAATATCCAGGATTGGTATGCCTACAATGTGCGTTGCAGGCATAATCCTCGACCGGGCGAGGGTTGTGATATCTATTGCTTTGATTGCAAATGTCTTTTCTGTAGCTAGCCACTGTTGGTATACGTGATACCGCTGGCGTTGTGGGGCATGCCTCATAACGCCAGGGTAGCTGCCATTGACCATAACTATCTTTGTATTGCGGGAATGATCATGACCAATCCAAAGCAAATCCTCATTGTTACCCGTGCGTTTGATCCGCATGCTGATGATATGATCACCGTCCTACGCTACATGGACCATAGTCCGATACGACTGAACACAGAATATCTTCCTACTCAGTCATTACTTTCACTCGCATTCAATACGACAGGCTGGCATCATCAGATCATTCTTGATGGACGGATTATTGACTCAGCACATATTCATGCGGTCTGGTGGCGCCGGCCAGCTCCTTTCCAATTTCCTGAGGGATTATCCATACAGGAAATAGAATTTGCCCGTGCAGAGACACGCCAAGCGTTGTATGGCTTCTGGGAAAGCATGGATTGCCGTTGGATCAGCCATCCCTACGATGTCGCCGCTGCCAGCAATCTGCTTGGGCAGTTTCAACGTGCTCATCGCTTGGGTTTTGACATTCCTCCCATGATTATCACCACCAATCCAGCCGAGGCTGAAGCCTTTTTCTATGTAAACGAAGGTCAGGTTTCTTTTCGCATTATGTCGGACCCGACGATTATCACGAAGAGTCACGATGATCCATCGTCAGAATACACACATCACGCAACACCTACAACACCATTAGAAGAGTCGCACCTCACCATGCTGGACTCTATTTGTGCTGTACCCTGCCTGTTTCAAAGAACGATACCACTCACCAGACGTTGGTATGTAGTCATCATTGGGAGTCAGCTTTTCGCCGTTGAAGCATCGATTGAAACAGACGCAGGAAAAGAGCAGGAAAAAAGCTATCGACGGGCAATGTTGCCTGCGCCTTTTGCCAAAAGATGTCTAGCCCTGGCCCGTAGTTACCAATTGCACTTTTGTGTCACGACGCTGGCACAGGATACCACTGGTCAGTGGTGGTTTATGGAGCAAAATCCTATCGGTCAGT